>CAKRTY010000001.1 GCA_934402125.1 uncultured Anaerosacchariphilus sp.
GACAGGGTCAGCAGTAATGCGGTTGATTTCTTCAGCCATTTTAAATTTCTCATAATAATCCTCCTTTTTGACTGTTCACGTCGTTTTGTTGTTGCAATCATACGCCCTTTAACCTACTTTGTCAATAGGTTTTATATGATTTTTGAAAGTTTTTTAGAAAATGTGCTTCTTTTATTACCATTTTCTAATACATAAAAAGCCAACGCACAGCAGATGTTTTCTTCTGTACGCTGACTTCTTTGTCAGGATGAATAATTCCAGGTATAGGAGAAAATATGGGCGCCGATAACCAGTCCGCTTAAGGACGGATAATTGGCATACGTCCGGAAAAATGTCCGGTTTCCCACATTGGACTCCCCGGCGATGGCCCGGTTAGCCGCATTGTAGCAGGATTCGGTGACGGATCCCGCACCGTCTGTCAGCATCAAGTCGAAACGTCCGGAGGTAACCGGCGAAAACTGACCGGAAGCCCGGATCACGCTCATGATATCCCCCTGGGCAAAACGGGGATCCCGGATCCGGTTCATCACTACCGCTCCTACCGCCAACTGGCCTTCCGCCCCCTGGTTGCCTGCCTCACAGTAAATCAGCGTAGCCAGAGCCTTTATCTCGTCCTCACTGGCGCTGTACGCGCCGTACTGGGTGTATTCCAGCTCCGTAGTCCGCACTCCGGTCACATCGCCCAGAGAGCCGATGATTTCCGCTGCCTTGGCCGCCTCAATCTGAGCCTCGATTTTCTTCTTCTCCGCGATCAGCTGCTTCAGCACCTCCTGCTGATTTGCCAGGGTATTGCTCTTGCCGTCGATATCTGCCTGAGCTGCCGCTATATCATTTACATGCTTACTGATTTTCCCGGAGGTACTGCTGGCCAGGGCCGATACCTCCTTCTGCTTCTTCTCCACAGAAGCCTGCATCTCGTCCAGCGCCTCTTTTTCTGCCTCCAGCTTTTCTTCCTGCTCCTGAATCTCCGCCTTGTGGGCCGCATAAGCCTCCAGCATATCCCGGTCATACTCGGAGATCCGCTCCGCGTAATCGGCGCGGTTCAGCGCGCTGGCAAAATCACCGGATTCCAGCAGAATTTCGATAAAAGAACTCCTGGGATTCTCATACATATACTGAATCCGGGCCTTCATATCCGCGTACTGTTTCTCTTCTGTATTCTTCGCTTCCTCCAGATCCTCCTGGGTCTTCGCAATCTCCTCCTGCTTACTGGCAATCTGCTTATTCAGCTCGGAAATCTGGCTTTCCAGACTGGAATACTGCTTATTCAGATCCTTCAGGTAATCCTCCATCTGGGATTTGGCCTCCTGAAGCCGATCCTTCTTATCCTTTGTGGCGTCGATCTCGTTCTGGGTCTTGTCGATCTCGTCCTGCGTCTTATCGATCTCGTTCTGAATGTTATCCACGTCGCTCTGATCCGGCACGGCATAGGACGTAAACCCAAGCGCCAGCGCCAAGGTAACTCCGCCAAACCGATATGCCATTTTCAGAAGACGTGTATGCTTCATCTGTAAAATCCTCTAACTCCAGTCGTATTTTGTCAGGTGTCCTTCCAGGCGCATACCCGGAAAATCATTCTGGCGCAGCGCCTCGTAAAGCACAATCGCCACAGAATTGGACAGATTCAGGGAACGGGTATCTCCCAGCATGGGAATCCGGATAGCGCGCTCCTGATTTTCCAGAAGAAGCTCCTCCGGAATTCCGGCGCTCTCCTTGCCGAACATGATATAGCAGTCCGGCTCAAACGTTACCTCCGTGTAAACCTTCTGTCCCTTGGTGGTTGCCATATAAGGTCTTGCGCCGGGGTTCCGGCGCAGGAAGTCCTCGTAGTTTACATAAGTTATTACATCCAGCTGCGGCCAGTAGTCCATACCGGCCCGCTTCAGATCCTTTTCGCTCAGGCGGAAGCCCAGGGGCTCAATCAGGTGCAGACGGGTGCCCGTCGCCACGCAGGTTCTTCCGATGTTGCCTGTATTGGCCGGTATCTCCGGCTCCAGAAGTACAATGTTCAGTGCCATTTATTTCGCTCCCTTTTCCGCCCGCAGCTTCTCCACAAAACAAGCCAGGCGGCTGGTTGCCTCCTTCAGATCCTCCAGGGAATACGCATAGGAAATACGTAAAAATCCCTCTCCGCAGGCTCCGAAAGCAGTTCCCGGAACCACGGCCACCTTCTCTTCCATCAGGAAGCGGGTCGCAAATTCCTCCGAGGTCATGCCAAATTCCTTAATGCTGGGGAAGATGTAGAACGCGCCGTAAGGCTCAAAGCAGGACAATCCCATTTCCCGCAGGGTATGTACCAGGAAACGGCGTCTCTGGTCGTAAGACTCCCGCATCATCGCCACATCCTCGTCGCCGTTCTTCAGGGCCTCCACCGCCGCGTACTGGCTGTTGGTGGGCGCGCACATGATGGCGTACTGATGAAGCTTGGTCATCTGGCTGATAATCTCTGCCGGACCACAGGCATATCCCAGTCTCCAGCCGGTCATGGCATAGGCCTTGGAAAATCCGTTAATGAGAATGGTTCTCTCCCGCATTCCCGGAATGCTGGCAATGGATACATGGTCGCCCGCATAGCTTAACTCGGAATAAATCTCATCGGACATCACATAGATATCTTTTTCTATAATGACTTCCGCAATCTCCTCCAGATCCTTCTGGGTCATAATGGCGCCGGTCGGATTGTTCGGGAAAGGCAGAACCAGAAGCTTGGTTTTATCTGTAATGGCGTCGCGGAGCTCCTGGGCCGTCAGGCGGAATTCATTTTCCTCCTTCAGGTTGATGATCACCGGTACGCCGTCCGCCAGCACACAGCAGGGCTCGTAGGATACGTAGCTGGGTTGGGGAATCAGGACCTCGTCCCCGGGATTCAGCATGGCGCGGAAGGCCATATCGATTCCTTCGCTGCCGCCTACGGTAATCAGCACCTCCCGGAGCGGATCATAGCTTACATGAATGCGGCGTTCCAGATACCGCACAATCTCCTCTCGCAGCTCCTTCAGGCCTGCGTTGGAGGTATAAAAGGTACGTCCCTTTTCCAGGGTATAGATTCCCTCGTCCCGGATATGCCAGGGCGTATCAAAATCCGGCTCACCCACGCCCAGGGAAATAGCGTCTGGCATCTCATTTACCACATCGAAGAATTTACGGATGCCGGACCAGGGAATCGAAACTGCTTTGTCTGATAATGGGTTTCTCACGGTGTCACCAGCATCCTTTCATCTTTTTTCTCATGTACCATAATAGAACCATGATCCTTGTATTTTTTCAATATGAAATGTGTGGCAGTGCTGAGAACGGAATCCAGCGGTGACAGCTTATCGGATACAAACTGCGCCACGTCCCGCATGGTCTTGCCCTCAATCATGACCATAAAGTCGAAGCCGCCGGAAATCAGATATACGCTGTCCACCTCCGCGTAATTGTAGATACGCTCTGCCACCTTATCGAAGCCGAAGCCCCGCTGGGGCGTAACCTTCACCTCGACCAGGGCTGTCAGCTTCTCCTCGCTGGTCTTATCCCAGTCAATCAGGGTATGATAACCACAGATAATTCCTTCTTTTTCCATATCCGCGATTTCATTGGCGACCGCCGCCTCCTCTACTCCCAGCATGACTGCCAGATCCGCTAAATCCACGCGGCTGTTTTTCTCAATGAATGTCAAAATCTTTTCTCTCATTGCTTTCGCCCTCCCATCAGTTTTTTTATAATTTACTCGTATATCTTATATAACTCGTCGGTCTTGGGACGCTCCAGAAAGCTCTCGTCCTCGCCGTTCCGGATCCGTCTGGCCTTCCCCTCCGTGGCCTTGCCGATAACTGCCGCCGGAATACCTGCCGCCGCCAGCTCCCGCACCAGATCGTGTCCCCGGTCTGCCGCTATCAGCATACAGCCGCTGGAAATCAGGTAATAGGGGTTCAGCTCAAAACACTCGCAGATTTCCACCGTCTCCTGACGGATAGGAATCGCCTTCAGGTCAATCTCCAGGCCGATACCGGAAGCCTCCGCCACCTCCCAGAGCGCGCCGTAGATTCCCCCCTCGGTCACGTCATGCATGGCGCTGACGCCATGCTTCACTGCAATCCTGGAATCCTCTACCACAGAAATATACTGTTCAAAGCTCTTCGCCGTTTCCACAAAGGAAGCCGGGAAACGTTTCCGGAGCTCCTCCTCCTTTTCCTTGGCAATGATGGAGGTTCCCTCTACGCCAATCCACTTGGTTACCACGATATCCTGGCCGGGCTTCGCCCCCGCAGTAGAAATCAGCTTTCCCTCCTGCACCTTACCCACGCCTGTGACGCTGATAATGGGCTGACTGACCGCCCGGGTAACCTCTGTGTGGCCGCCCATAACCTGAATCCGGAAACGGGCGCAGGCTTCCTCCACCTGTCCCATCATTTCCCTGATATCCGCTTCCTCGATCTCCTCCGGCAGAAGCACGGTGAGCATTACGCCCACCGGCTCCGCACCGCTGCTGGCCAGATCATTTGCGGTAATCTGAATGGCCAGGGTTCCGATATCCTTCACCGTACCGGTGATGGGGTCGGTGGAAATCACGAATACCTCACCGGGCGCCAGCTTCATGGCCGCGCAGTCCTCACCCACTCCGGCTCCCAGAAGCACCTCGTCCCGCTTCGTATGTATCTGCTTGAAAATACTTCTCTTTAAAATCGTTTCTGATACTTTTCCAACCTTCATGCGTCTGCTCCTTACTGCATTCTCGCAATGCAGGACGCCAGCGTAGCATTGACCGTACCCTCGTCCTGGGTAGCCACAGCCGCCTGCAGCTCATTGGACAATTCCGGATCGCCTGCGATGCCTACTGTAATGGTCCGGGGCGTCGCCTTATAGCTGCTCTTATTGACCTTGGTTTTGCTTTCTTCCTTGCCGTTTACATAGACATGCTTATAAAGCTCTGCCACCACGCCTCTGTGGGCGCTCTCCCTGGTAATATAACCGATGGGCTGGCCTGCGTCCGCTATAATCTGCACGCCCGGCTCCGTGGTGCTTAAAGTAACACTCTCGAATTTCAATGTCCGGTTGGAGGGACGGGTTTCCTGTCCATAGATCGTAAAAGTAATCTGCTTGCCGCTGGTCACGCCCTCGATGTAGACCGGCGCGTCCAGGTTGTTCTTAAACTTCAGATCCTTGTAGGTTCCTGCAATGGCCGCATCTGCCGCAGGATCCACATAATTTACAATCATCGAATGGTTGGAGCGCTCTAGCACTTCCAGCTCCGCACGGAGAACCGCGTTATAAAGGGTTGTGGATACCTGACAGATTCCTCCGCCCAGGCTGTCTACCACCTTCCCGTTCAGATAAGATCCTGCCATGGCGTAGCCGTTGGCCTCAGAGAACGGGCTGACGGTCTCATAAGCCGAGAAGGTATCCCCCGGATACAGCACCGTACCGTTGATATGCTTTGCTCCGCTGGCGATATTCTGACAGCGGGCCGCGCCGGAGGTACTGTAGCTTGTGGTAAAGGTACCAAGCACGTCCTTTACCTTACTGAGCTCCTCCTTCGTTCCTTTGGGATAATCGGTCTCTACCGGAAGCGTAAGGGAACCGTTGGTATGATCCCATTCCTTTTCAACAAAATCCATAATCATGGTAATGGAGGTATCCGCGTCCAGAACGATTCCGGTCTGTCCGTCCACAACCTGGAAGGAACCGCCCTCCCGCTTCAGGGTTGCGTCTACAGCCTCCTGATCGAATTTTTTGCATTTGTTGTTTACATAATCTGCAACCAAATCCTGATCCAGCACCCAGGTCAGCTGATAATTCTTATTCTCATGCTCCAGATCCTTGCGTTCCTTATAACGGCGGATAATGTTGCCGCTCTTGCCAAGCTCCGCAGCTTCCTCCACAATCTCTTCCTCATTGGTGCTGACAAGCCCCAGCTCCTTTAAGGTAGGAGTCAGTTCCTTATCGCCAATCTGCAGGGTCAGCGTCTCCGCGCCCATCTCGCCCACATACCCGTTCAGGGTTTCCAGCGCCTCTTCCCGGGTCATACCGGACAGATCAATGCCATCCGCATAGACTCCTGTATGAATCGTGGAATTTTCCGCAGCCAGCGCGGTTGTGCCGCCCGCCAGAAAAGCGGTACAAAGCAGGGCTGCCGTCAGTAACTGTCTCTTTTTCATAACGTCTCCTCTTTCTGAATGTGAATCAGGTTCCTGCTTTTTACAGCGCGTAAGTCAGCATTGGCAGTATCATTGCCAGGACTACGATTACAATGATAATCGTGGAAATAACTTTTCGGCTCTTCTTATCGTACCAGTTCATCTTAAAATCCTCCCATGCTCGGAAATAATTTTATCTATGATTCTTGAAGCTTCATTTTTTGTCAGCGTGTCAATCTGCACACTTAAGCCTATTTTATGATATTTTAGCAGATCATTCAAGTATCCTTTTTGCGCAGCTGTAATCGGACCCTGCTTTTTCGTCCGATAGATCAGCTGCTTCGGCGCAAATAACTCCTCCGGGCTGTCCGGGAACTCCGCTGCCAGCCTCCGGTACAGCTCCATGGCCGCGCAGGCGTCGTCTGACGCCCGGTGGGCTCTCTCCTGGGTGATCTTATAATAAGCGCACAGATAAGGCAGATTCTTATGCTCCAGATCCGGCAGCAGCGCCCGGGCAATTTTCAGGGTATCCACGCCGTCCTTTTCAAAGGCCAGACCCAGATTCACCGCATTCCGTTTTACGAAGCTGTAATCAAAGAGAATATTATGACCCAGAAGCGGCAGTTCTCCGCAAAAGTCCACCAGCTCGGCTACGGCTGTCCCGGTGTCCTTTCCTGTAGCTGCCATCTCATCATCTATTCCGGTCAGCTCCCGGATCCTGGGGCTGATGGCCATACCCGGATTCACCAGGGTTTCATACCGCTCGCAAATGCTTCCGTTTTTCACCTTCACCGCTCCGATTTCCAGGATCCGATCCTCGGAAGGACTCAAACCCGTAGTCTCCAGATCCAGCGCGATGTAACTGTCTATCATAGTATCCTCTTCTCCGTTCTCTTAGAATCTGTCTGCTTCATATTCCGTCAGTCTGGCTGCATGGGTCAGCGGATCCCGGTTCTCATAGTCAAAAACCAGATACCGTATCTGTCCGTCTTCGGCAGACACCGCTTCCACATGATTCTGCTTTCCGGTTTTCCGCAGGATTTCCGAAAGCATTTCCTTATAAGCCGTCTGATCCGGCGCAAAGGCCGGTCTTGCCTTGGCCCGCTCCCGCAGGTAATAATCGATGGTCAGAAGCTGCCGGAAATACCCTTCCTTCTCCGGGCAGCGTTCCCGGACAAACTCCAGCAACAGTTCATACCGCTGCACCCGGGAATGCTTCCGCTGCTCCTCCTGCCGGCTCTCATAAAACTCAGCCAACTGTTCGAAAAAGGCAAAGGCCGAAGGAAACCGCGGGATCAGCGCCTTCAGCGTCTCATCGAATTGATGACTATTATAATAGTTCTCCACCATTTCTTCAATCATTTTAAGCCGTAACAGATCAGAAAAAGGCAGCCAGGGGGTGCCTAAAACTTCATAGGGCGGCAAAGCCCGCCGGATAATTCTATATTTTTCTGCTTCCCGGCACATCTGAGAGCCCTTCAGCACCTTCAGGAAGCTCAGCTGCAGCTGATCCGGCTCCATGGCGTAAACATCGTTGAAGGAATGACCAAAGCTCTCATAATCCTCAAAGGGAAGGCCTGCGATAAGATCCAGGTGCTGGTGAATATTGTTTCCCTTGCGCACCTTCGCCACCACCTCCCGAAGCTCTGCAAGATCTGTTTTCCGGCAGATAGCCTCCAGGGTCTTCGGATTCGTGGACTGGACGCCAATCTCCAGCTGAATCAGTCCCGGACGCATTCGGGCAATCAGCTTGATTTCCTCCTCGTCCAGCAGATCCGCCGCAATTTCAAAATGAAAATTGGTAACGCCGTTATCGTGCTCCAGCAGATACTGCCAGATGGTCATGGCGTGACTTTTGCGGCAGTTAAAGGTGCGATCCACAAATTTTACCTGAGGAACGCATCTGTCCAGAAAAAACTGCAGCTCCGGCAGCACCAGATCCGGACTCCGGAACCGCACGCTCTTGTCTATGGAAGAAAGGCAGTAGCTGCAGGAAAAGGGACAGCCACGGCTGGATTCATAGTAAATAATCCGATTTTCAAAGTCCGCCAGTTCCTCGTAGGGAAAGGGAAGGGCGTCCAGATCCACCTGGGAAACCGGGGGATTTACCTGAATGGAATCCTTTTTTCGAAACACCAGTCCCGGTATCCGGGACAACTGTTCTGCGTCTGCCTCGCGGTTTACATAACATTTTCCCAGTCTCCGGAAGCTTTCCTCTCCCTCGCCGCAGAGAATCCCATCCACCTCCGGGTGGCTCCGCAGAACCTCCTCTGCGTCGTAGGATACCTCCGGGCCGCCCAGCCAGATGGGCACCTCCGGCAGCACCTGTTTA
Organism: uncultured Anaerosacchariphilus sp.; assembly: GCA_934402125.1. Taxonomy (GTDB): domain Bacteria; phylum Bacillota; class Clostridia; order Lachnospirales; family Lachnospiraceae; genus Laedolimicola. Next base: position 8,452 of record CAKRTY010000001.1, read on the forward strand.
CATTCGGCCATCAGCTCCGTTACATATACCATATTCCAGATATAGCAGGAAAAGAACAGCACGTCCGGTTTTCTCCGGTAAATATCCCGCAGGATTTCCTCTGTCCGATGATTGATGGTAAATTCCGCCAGCTCCACCTGATTTCGGATACTGCCGGAGGCTGCCCGCAGACTGTAGACTGCCAGATTGGAATGGATATATTTGGCATTGATCGCCGTCAATAAAAGCTTCATAGCAGCTTATTCTCCCAGTTTCTCATAGGCGATTCTCGAATCGCCGTTTCCCGTTAGAAGGTAAATGATTCCGCAGCGGGTAAAGCCATTTTTTTCGATGACATGCTGCATAACCTTATTATCCTCATGGGTATCGATACGCAGATGCTTTGTTTGCTGCTCACAGAAGGCCACCACCTTTTGCACAAAACCATGAATCTGTCCGTCGCTGGCTACCATGTGAATGACTCCATAGGGCTCATCTGACAGCCAGGATCCGCCGTCAATCCTCTGATAGTTCGGTTCCTCCTCCATGGCAAAGTAAAAGGAACCATGAATCGTGCCATTCTCTTCCAGCACATAGAGCTTCCTGGCCTGAATCGCCCTCTCGATCTGCTCTCTGGGCGGATGGTGCTTGCCCCACTGGTTCGGATTCCCTGTCTGCTCCATGAATGCTCTCGCACAGGCATAGACAGCCTCGATGGCCGCTAATTCCTGTAATTTCGCAAGTCTGATCATCGCGCCTCCAACCTCCTGTCCCTGTCCTTATTTCTGCTTCTGCTCTGCCTCATAGGCTTTGCGCACCGCACAGGCCAGCTGATCCGCACAGGAAGTAGACTTGAATCCGCAGTGGATTCCCTTGCATTTCTCCTCAATCTGCTCTACGGTCCAGCCGTCCACCAGACGGGGAATCGCCTTCAGATTCCCGTCGCAGCCGCCTGTATAGACCACATTGGTAATCACGCCGTCGTTGATGTCGAGGCGGATCTTAGATGAACAGGTTCCTTTGGTTTTATAGATATACTCCATTTTCATAACTCCTTTTCGGGTTTTCCTGATATAATTTCTCATTATAACATACAGGCGGTTGGACGGCAATGTATCTGTGACGGGTGTTTTACTGGATGCCGGTCACTTTATAATCTTTATCCTCCACTGCCTTCTTCAGTACCTCGTCGGCTACCTCTGTGTTCAGTGTTACCACCGCAGTTCCTGCCTCATGGCTTACTTCCGCTGCTTCCACGCCTGCTACTGCCTCCAGGGCTTTCTTTACGGCTGCCTCACAGTGTCCGCACATCATTCCCTCAATCTTCATTGTCTTTGTCATGTTCTTTTTCTCCTTTCTGGAATTGGCTTTTGCCTTTCTTTTTTTATCTTTACTCGCGTCATGCATCCGAAACAGGTTCAGACGCAGGGCGTTTGTTACCACACAGAAGCTGGACAGACTCATGGCTGCCGCGCCGAACATGGGGTTCAGCTTCCAGCCGAAAACCGGAACCCAGATTCCTGCTGCCAGCGGGATTCCGATTACATTATAAAAGAATGCCCAAAACAGATTTTCATGGATATTTCGAAGCGTCGCCCGGCTCAGCCGGATAGCCGCCGGCACGTCGCTTAAACGGCTCTTCATCAGAACCACGTCGGCTGCGTCGATAGCGATGTCGGTTCCGGCTCCGATGGCAATACCCATATCGGCTCTGGTCAGGGCCGGGGCGTCGTTGATTCCGTCGCCTACCATGGCTACCCTGCCCTTCTTTTTCAGTTCCCGGATAACGCTTTCTTTGCCTTCGGGCAGAACCCCGGCGATGACCTCGTCTACGCCGGCCTGACGGCCGATGGCTTTGGCGGTGCGTTCATTATCTCCGGTCAGCATCACGACCCGGATCCCCATGCCCTGCAGCTCACTCACTGCCCGGGGACTATCCTCCTTGATCACATCTGCTACCGCAATGATTCCGATAAGCTTCCCGTCTTTCGCAAAGAACAGCGGCGTTTTGCCGTCTTCCGCCAGAGTCTCTGCCTGTCTTCGGATGCTGTCCGAAATTTCTGCTGTTCCGGTGATGTATTTCAGGTTACCGCCGGTCAGAACCACGCCGCCCAAGCTTCCGGTCAGGCCGCCGCCCGGTACCGCCCGGAAATCGGTAACCTCCAAGCTGTCCTCTATGCCCCGCTCCTTCCCGGTCTCCAGAATCGCCCGGGCCAGAGGATGCTCGCTCTTTTTCTCCAGCGCGTAAGCCAGCCTCAGAAGCTCTTCTTCGCTTACGCCCTCTGCCGGAAGAATATCTGTGGTCTTCGGCTCGCCGCTTGTGATGGTTCCGGTCTTGTCAAGCGCCACGATCTCTGTTCTGCCCGTGGCTTCCAGAGAAGCCGCCGTCTTGAACATAATACCATTTTTCGCGCCCATGCCATTTCCTACCATGATGGCTACGGGCGTCGCAAGGCCCAGGGCGCAGGGGCAGCTGATAACCAGCACGGAGATACCCCGGGCCAGGGCAAAGCCCAGGCTCTGGCCCGCCAGAAGCCATACCAGAATCGTCACCGCCGCAATGCCGATCACTGCCGGTACAAAGACGCCAGATACCCGATCCGCGATCTTCGCAATCGGCGCCTTCGTAGCCGCCGCGTCGCTGACCATCTGGATAATCTGGGACAGAGTAGTGTCCTCACCCACACGGGCTGCCTCGCACCGGATAAAACCGGACTGGTTCAGGGTCGCCGCGGAAACCGCGTCGCCTGCAATCTTATCTACCGGAATGCTCTCGCCGGTCAGCGCCGATTCGTTGACTGCGCTGCTGCCTTCCAGGACGATACCGTCCACAGGTATCTGTTCCCCGGGGCGTACCACGAAGACGTCGCCTTTTCGCACCTGGCTGATGGGAACCTCCACCTCTGCACCGTTCCGTATCAGAACCGCCGTCTTGGGCGCAAGCTTCATCAGTCCCTTCAGCGCGTCTGTGGTCTTTCCCTTGGAACGGGCCTCCAGCATTTTACCCACAGTAATCAGCGCCAGTATCATAGCCGCCGATTCAAAATAAAATTCATGCATATACCCCATAACGCCGTCCATATCGTTACGGACCTGGGCCACAGTCATAGCAAATAACGCATAGGTACTGTAGCCGAAGGACGCGCCGGATCCAAGGGCCACCAGGGTATCCATGTTGGGCGCACCGTGAATCAGGCCTTTAAAGCCGTTCACAAAAAACTTCTGGTTGATAACCATGACAACAACGGTCAGCAGAAGCTGGGCCAGGCCCATGGCCACGTGATTGCCCTCCATGAAACCGGGTACCGGCCAGTTCCACATCATGTGTCCCATGGACAGATACATGAGCGGCGCAAGAAAAATCAATGACGCGATCAGTCTTCGCCGGATCTTCGGCGTCTCCGTATCCTTCAGAAAATCGTCATCGGCTCCCATTGATGTTTTTGCGCTGTCACCGGCTTCCGTTCCTTTTTCGGAAGCGCCGTATCCGGCCGCCTCCACAGCCGCAATGATGGTGGATGGATCTGCGGTTCCCTCTACTCCCATGGAGTTGGTTAAAAGGCTGACCGAGCAGGCTGTGACGCCCGGCACCTGATTGACTGCCTTCTCCACCCGGGTGCTGCAGGCCGCACAGCTCATGCCTGTTACCTTGTATTGTCTCATTCTCTATGCCTCCTCATCATGCTGTTACCGCATCAGCTTCTGTAATACGGTTACCAATTCATCTATGGTTTCGTCCTTCCCTTCCCGGATATCCTCTGCCACACAGGTGCGGATATGGTTGGCAAGCAATACCTTGTTAAAGCTGTTCAGCGCCGCATTCACCGCGGATACCTGCACCAGAATGTCGGTACAGTAACAGTCGGTCTCCACCATTTTTCGGATGCCGCGGACCTGGCCCTCGATGCGGCTTAAGCGGTTCAGAAGATCCTTGTATTCTTTTTCCGTACGCTCCTTTGTCTTGTGACTGCAGCAGCATTCTTTTTCTTCCATGTATTCACCTCTTACTCTTTTCCTGTTTTGCGTTTATTATATACCCCCTATGGGTATATTTCAAGAGCGAATTTCCTGTGTGTGTTACTTTTATTTATCAATAAGGGACTATTTCGCAAAAACAGCCGCCCTGTGCGGAATCACTTCCATCACAGGACGGCTGTCCTTTCTATTCTATCTGTTTCCTTTTTCCGTTTCACTTACAGCTCTGCGATAGCCTCAATCTCCAGACGGGCGTTCTTCGGAATAGCCGCTACCTGAACGCAGCTGCGCGCCGGTGCTGTCTCCGGGAAAAATGCGGCGTACGCTTCGTTTACTGCCGCGAAGTCTGCCAGATCTGCCACAAAAATGGTGGTCTTTACGATTTTATCCACGCTGGTTCCTGCCGCTTCCAGAACTGCGGCTACATTTTTCATAGACTGTGTGGTCAGCGCCTTTACATCTCCCTCGGCGAACTCTCCTGTCTTCGGGTCGATCGGAAGCTGTCCGGATACAAATACCATGTTGCCTGTTACGATGCCCTGGGAATAGGGACCAATGGCTGCCGGTGCGTTTACGGTCGCTACTTTTTTCATAATGTACCCTCCATATGCTTTTTCTGTATTTAAAATCCGCGCGTCCTGCTTTGAACCATGAACAGTACCGTTACCTCTGTAGCCGGCTCGGCCCAGGCAGCCTTGCGGCACACAGAAGGTTCTGCTTAGTGCTGCTTCATTCCTGACCTGACCCGGTTCACAGATTCCTGTTGCGCAAGACCCAGGCGTCAGTGCTGCTTGCAAAGGGCTGCATACTGTCCATAAAGTCCGAGGCAGAACATCACCCCTGCTGTAGCGGATTGCAGGTACAGGGAGCCGCTAATTCCCCGGCTGCGCGGAAGCTTTATGACATATTTTATTCAATCGTCAGACGATCTTATTCAGTATAGCTTTAATCTTCCTGTTTGTCAACGTTTTTCCGCTTCGGCTTCTTTTTCCGGAGCATTCTGAAAAAATCGCTGAGCATGGTGCTGCACTCCTCTTCCAGCACCCCCCGTTCCACCTGAACCTGATGATTAAACTCCGGCATCTCCAGCAGGTTCAGAATCGAGCCGGCACAGCCTGCCTTGGGATTCATAGCTCCGATGACCACCCGGCCCATCCGGGCCTGTACAATGGCTCCGGCGCACATCTGACAGGGCTCCAGGGTAATGTACATGGTGCAATCCTCCAGACGCCAGTCCCCGGTTTTTTTGCTGGCCTTTCGGATAGCGTTCAGCTCCGCATGGGAAAGGGTATTTTTGTCGGTATTTCTCCTGTTGTATCCTCTTGCGATAATTTTATCATTCTGTACAATCACGCAGCCGATAGGCACCTCCAGAAGCGCTTCCGCTTTCCTGGCCTGCCGCAGGGCCTCTCTCATATATTTTTCATCTGCCGTCATGCAGGGTATTCTCCTTTTCCCATTCTCCTTTGTATCACAGCTCTCTGCACCAGTACCCGAAGCTTCCGTCCTTTGTCTCCTGTCCCTTTATCACCCGGAACTCTCCAAAGCCGAACATGGAAGCCAACATCTGCTCCCGCTCATTATAGACGCCGGGTACCCCCAGATAGTATCTGATCTGTTCCTCCGTCTCCCGGCGCAGCAGCAGCAAATGCTTATACTGATAAAAGCCATGGAGTAAAAAGCTGTTATTGCCAAGCTCCCATTTATCCCTGGGAACCCGGTTCAGATCCCGGTTTCCCAGACGGATGCTGGAGATAACGCCTCCATTTTGATCCTGATAGCGCATCACCGGAAAATGCCTGAGCAGATATTCCCACTGCTCCTTTTTCGGATCCGAAAGAGCTGCCGCATGAAGCTCAGCCCCGCAGCTGTCCGGTTCTGTCTGAAGCTCCACCGGCAGAGAAACTGTCTCCTGCTCTTCTTCCTCCCGAACCACCAGCCTGATATCCGGCTTTGCTTCGTAAAACCGATCCACGTCCACCGGATAATCATCCCACTCTGCCGCATAGACCCGACTGCCGCCATCTATGTAAATACCTCTGCTTTCTTCCAGGCTAAAACCGCCCATAAGATGATCCGCTTCCATCAGGCCGTCCCATTCCAGCGCGCCGTTCCGGCTCTCCAGCTCTCCCAGGTAGCTTCCCTCCAGCCCGTCCTTCTTCTGCCGGAACGCGTACACCCGGTAGGGTTCCTGATGATGGGCGTAGAAGCCGCGCATATGTATCCAGATTCTGCATTCCCCACCGCGGGCATTTACCTTTACAAAGCCTGTACTTTCTCCCTTTTCTCCCTGTTTATATCCGTAGATATAGGAGACAAACCGCTTATAATCGGACATAGAATTCCTCCTTTTTCTCCCGTTTCCTGAGATATTCTATGCCCGGTCTGTACCGATCATACCAGAATTTTTTCGGTTTTTTTTATTTGTTCCTGTTATTTTTTCTTTGCCAGGATCCGATTGGAAAGCTCCGCAAACTGCGCAAGGGTCAGAGCCTCGCCCCGCACATTCGCGCCAAGCCCCATATCCTCCAGCGCCTCCGTAGCCATCTCCTTCGGGATATGCAGCTCCGGCGCATTGCCGAGACCGTTTACCAGAGTTTTTCTGCGCTGATTGAAGGAAGCGCGGATCATCTGGAACATCAATTTCTCGTCCTCTGCCTGTACCGGCGCTTCCGCATGGCGGGTCAGACGGATAACCGCAGAGCCCACCCGGGGACGCGGCATGAAACAGTTGGGCGGCACATTGGCCACCAGCTCTGGCTTTGCGTAATACTGCACTGCCAGGGACAGCGCACCGTAGTCTTTGGAGCCAGGTCCCGTTTTCATCCGGTCTGCCACTTCCTTCTGTACCATGATGGTGATGCTCTCCACCGGCACATGATTTTCAAAAAGACCCATGATAATCGGCGTCGTGATATAATAGGGCAGATTGGCCACTACCTTTATCGGCTTTCCACCGTTCTTTTCTTCCGCGAGTTTACATAAGTCCACTTTCAGCACATCCTCGTGGATGACCGTCACATTGTCATAGGCGCTTAAGGTATCCTCCAGAATCGGAATCAGCGCGTCGTCGATCTCAATGGCCGCCACCTCTCTGGCGGACGCCGCCAGATACTGGGTCAGGGTACCGATACCCGGGCCGATCTCCACGACGAAATCGTCCTCGGTAATCTCTGCGGAGCGGATAATCTTGCCCAGCACATGCTCGTCGATCAGAAAGTTCTGACCGAATTTTTTCTGAAATACAAATTTATATTTATTTAAAATCTCAATGGTATTTTTCGGGTTTCCCAAAGTAGGTAGGGGTCTGCTCATATGTTTCTCCTCAATTAAACTGTTCTGTTTCTAAAGTACATGTTTTTCGCATTCTGACTGGTAACCCGGATCACCTCGTCCGGATCCACGCCCTTCAGTTCCCCGATGGCTGCCGCCACATAGGGAAGATTCAGGGAAGAATTCCGCTTGCCGCGATTGGGCTCCGGCGCCAGATATGGACAGTCGGTTTCCAGCAGAATCCGTTCCAGGGGCAACAGCTTTACCACTTCTTTCAGCTTCTTCGCGTTCTTGAAGGTCACTACGCCGCCGATTCCGATATAATAACCCAGCTTTAGATACTCCTCTGCCATCTCCGGCGCATAGGAAAAGCAGTGAATCACGCCCCGCAGACGCTCGTCCTGCGCTTTCTTAATCTCCTCAAGGGTATCTGCGGCTGCCTCCCGGCTGTGTACAATCATAGGCAGATCCAGCTTTTTCGCCAGCTCCATCTGCGCTCGGAACCATTTTTTCTGCAATTCATGATTTTCTTTATCCCAGTAATAATCCAGGCCAATCTCGCCCACCGCCACGGTCTTCGGATTCCGGCACTGCTCCTCCATCCAGGCGAAATTTTCCTCATTCAGCTCGCCCACCTCGTCCGGGTGGACGCCCACCGCCGCGTACACGAACGGATACCGCTCCGCCAGCTTAAGGGTGCTCTTCACTGTCTTCAGGCTTGCGCTTACATTTACAATATACTCGATTCCATCCCTCTGACACTGCTCCAGAATCGCTTCCCGATCCGCGTCAAAAGCCTCATCGTCATAATGCGCATGACTCTCAAATATCATGTTATATCTCTTTTCTTTCTATATTTTAATCCTTGTATCTCTTAATCATTGTCCTTCTGATTCCAACTGGAAAACGGCGCAATCTTCTGAAAGGCCTCATGGGACTTCTCATCCTCCTCCAGCAGATTCAGGAAAATAATATCAAACAGCATCAGGATATATATTTCCCGTGTAATCGTATCGCGGTTTTCCAACAGATTCGTCTTCGGAATCAGGAAGGTCAGATCCGCATAAGCCGAACACAAAGATCTCTCGTAATTGGAAATCACTACAATATAACTTTCGTTCTGCACGATTCGTCCCAGCGCGTCCGCCAGTATCTGGTGAGCGCCCGACAGGGTAATAACGATAAACAGATCGTCCTTCGTCGCCAGATTCGCGAACAGCTTCAGTGTATCATAGGTGGTAATCACCCTCACATCCAGCCCAAGAAGCATAAATTTATGCCCCGCCATCTCGGCAATATTCTTATTCAGATCCATTCCGGCAATAAAAATCCGTCTGGCCTTCAACATTTTTTTCCGCAACAAGTCCACATACTCTGGCTTCGTAAATTTAAAAAGCGTCTCCGTCAGGGTATTGTAATCATGCATCAGGGATGTATAGGAATTCTGATTGATAATTGTGTTTTCCCGCTCCAGCTCGCTTTGCAAAATGTAGCGAAATTCATTCAATCCCGAAAATCCCACTTTTTGTGCAAATCGTATAACACTGGCGTCAGACACTCCAATCTGGGTCGCCAGATCCTGAGCGCTGCAGGAGACAAATTCCTGCATGTTTTCCTTCATATATTGAACGATTTTCCAGTCTGTTTTTGTAAACTGGTTCGACATTCCCTCAATCCGCGACATGACGGAAAAAAGCCCGTTTTTCCGCTCTTTCATCCTTTCTCTGCTCCTTCATTTTTCAAAAAAAACACATTTTCTTTTTAGCATATCATAAACGCCGCGTTTTTTCAAAGTATTCCTGTATTCCCCTTTTATATTTCCTTCTGGATCCATTTTCCAATTTTTTGTAGTAGACTACATTGTTCGTTAATTTATACAAAGTTTTGCTACCGTATTGAATTTTGTTTTGTAGTGTGCTACAATTCAACTGCAATACAGAAATGGCCATTTCACACTTGTAATATTAAGTAAAGGAGTTATGAAAGTGGATAACAAACCTCAGATTTTACTGCTGACGCATGGTGGTTGGGGCATGTCACTGGTAAAGGGTGTCCGAATGATTCTCGGCGCTGTAGACTTCGTAAGCGAAGTTCCCCTGCTTCCCGAAATGACACTTCCCGAGTACCTGGGAAAAGTCAAAGCAGAAGTGGAAAAACTGCCGGAAGGCTCCATCATTCTCACCGATGTATTCGGCGGAACGACCACCAATGTGGGCGCTAAGCTGGGCCGCGATTTTCATATCAAAGTATATTCCGGTCTGAATGCCCCCATGCTTCTGGAAGCGTGCTCACAAATCACTTTTACCGGCACAGTAAACTGTGACGCAGTACTGCAGTCTGGAAAAGATGCCGTAAAAGATGTTATTGAAGAAGTAGAACAATCACTGAAAAAGGAGAGATAATTATGGCAGACATTGTATTATGCAGAATAGACAGCCGTCTGATTCACGGACAGGTTATGACAAAATGGGTTAATCAGTCCTCCGCCAACAAAATCGTTGTCGTAAGCGACGAGCTGGCAGCTGATGAATTCATGCTTCAGATTTATCTGCTTTCCGCTCCCGCAGGAGTTAAGGTAGAGTGCTACGGTATTGAGGATACCATCAAGCATTGGAACGAAGATCAGTTCGGCGCCGGAAAGGTTCTTCTGCTGCTTCCGGATCTCAAATCCATGAAACAGGTCTACGACGGCGGCGTTACCGTTCCGCAGATTCAGGTCGGCGGACTGGGCGGCGCACCGAACCGTAAGGTTGTGTTCCAGAATATCACACTGGACGATCCGGATGTGGAGACCCTGGAGTACCTGAAGGGCAAGGGAGCTGACATTATCTTCCAGACCATTCCGGAGGATACTCCGATGAAGCTTGACGATATCTTAAAGCGTTACAAATAACTTTTTAACGTTTCAATCACATACGAAGGAGTGTAATTATGAGTGTTTTAGGAATAGCAATTTTTATGGGCTGTTACTACTGGTTCTGCCGTCTGCGTCTGGGCTATACCCTGTCCTCCGCTTTACTGCAGCCCGTTACCATCGCTGTATTTGTCGGATTAATTACTGGAGAAATGGCACAGTCCATGATGATCGGCGCCGGTCTTCAGCTTGTATATCTGGGCGTTACTTCTACTCCGGGCGGAAATGTTCCGAGTGACCCGGCTCTGGCTGGCTGTATCGCCATCCCGCTTGGCGTAGCTGCCGGAATGAATCCTGAGACTGCAATTGCTCTGGCTATCCCGTTTGGTGTTCTCGGCGTATTCGTTGATCAGTTGAGAAGAACTACTAATGCTTTCTGGGTACATATGGCTGATAGCTACGCAGAGAAGGCTGATACAAAGGGCATTATGCGTGCAGCATTCCTGTATCCGTCCATCGCAGGCTTTATCATCCGTTTCCCGATCGTATTCGTCATTGATTACTTCGGAGTATCCGTAGCCCAGAAGCTTATTGAGATTCTGCCGACCTGGCTGTCTCACTCTTTCGAAATCATGGGCGGTATCCTGCCGGCGCTTGGTTTCGCTATCACACTGACTGTTATCGGAAAGAAGAATCTGATTCCGTTCTTCCTTGTCGGTTTCTTCGCCGTTATGTATCTTAATCTTGGAACTATGGCAGTTGCTATCTTCGCCACCTGCGTTGCTCTGCTGATGAATCTGTTTAAAATGAAAGAGGAGGAGGCTTAATTACCATGGAAGAGACAAAGATGACTCAGGAAACTCCCGCAGTTCCTGCTAAAAAGCTTACTACAAAAGACATTACGAAATCCATGTGGATTTACTATGCCGGCGCAGAGCTCTCCAACTCCTACGAGCGTCTTCAGAGCCTTGTATTCTGCGCATCCATGACCCCGGTCCTGAAGAAACTGTATGACACTGACGAAGAGCTGAGTGCTGCTCTGAAGAGACATCTGGTATTCTTCAACACAGAGGGTATCCTCGGTGCTATTATCCAGGGTATCGTAATCTCCATGGAGGAGCAGAAGGCCAACGGTGAGAATATCACAGACGACGCCATCACCGGTATTAAGACAGGTCTGATGGGACCGGTTGCAGGTATGGGTGACGCTATTATCTGGGCAGCGGTTATGCCGATTATCTTCTCCATCTTCCTTCCGTTCGCATCCAACGGTTCTGCGTTCGGTGGAATTATGCCGCTGATTCTGTACCCGCTGATCACGATTCTTATTTCTTACTACCTGATTCATCAGGGATACACACTTGGTAAGAAATCCATCGTATCTCTGCTTCACGGCGGACGTATGAAGAATATCATCTTTACTGCAAATGTAATCGGTCTGACCATGATGGGCGCGCTGTCCGCAAGCTACGTTACTCTGTCCACACCGCTGAGCTTCAGCTTCTCCGGCGGAAGCACCGTTGTTGTTCAGGATGTGTTGGATATGGTAGCTCCGGGTCTGCTTCCTCTTGCAGCTGTATTTATTATCTATGCTTACCTGCGCAAAAAGGGACCGCATTACACCAAGATTCTTCTGTCCGTTGTTGTCATCTCCGTTATCACATCTCTGCTTGGAATCTTCTAAACGGCAGCCGACACTTATCGGTACAATTACTTACAGATACAATTACTTTCCAATATAGTTCAAGGAGGTGCCGCAAGATCATAAAACAGATTGAGCGGCATTTTCCTCTTTATTCATGATTTATTGATAGAAACCTATCATAAGGAGACAAAAATGACTGTTTATGAAGAAATCGGACTTCCGCGGGTCGTCAACGCCAGCGGCCGGGTAACCGTTCTGGGCGTATCCACCATCAGCGATAAGGTGGCAAAGGCAGCCGTAGCAGGCGGACAGTCCTATGTAGTGGTAGAAGATTTGATGGATAAAGCCGGAGAGATTATCTCTCAGTATACCGGCGGTGAGGACAGCTGCCCGACCGTATGCGCGTCTGCGGCAATTGCTCTTTCTGTGGCAGGAATGATTTCCAGGGGAAAGAAGACGATCATGGATCGTCTGCCGGATTCCACCGGACTGGCCAATGAGATTATCCTTCAGAAGGGCCATGTCATCAACTTCAACGCTCCCATCGAGACCATGCTGCGTCTGGGCGGCGGCGTACCGGTAGAGGCAGGCTGTGCTACTGAGGTAGTAGAGGAAGACGTTGAGGAGTTAATTAACGAAAAAACAGTTGCCCTGCTTTACGTAAAGAGCCATCACTGCGTACAGAAGGGAATGCTGGATCTGCCGACGATGATCGAGATCGCCCACCGTCACAATCTGCCCCTGATGGTAGACGCGGCTGCAGAGGAGGATTTCCGCAAGTATATTGCCATGGGCGCAGATCTGGTATGCTATAGCGGAGCCAAGGCTCTGGAAGCTACCACCTCCGGCTTTGTAACCGGCAAGAAGGAGCTGATTTCCTATATCAAGAAGCAGTATCACGGTGTAGGACGTGCCATGAAGGTTGGAAAAGAGGCCATCATGGGACTTTTGGCAGCACTGGAGCAGTATGAAAACAAGGACAAAAAAGCTGAAGTAGAAAAGAATGTCAAGATTGTGGACTGGCTGGTAGACGAGATCAATCAGATCCCGAACCTGAAGGCACAGAAGATTCAGGACGAGGCCGGACGCGCGATTTTCCGGGCGAGGGTATTCGTGGATCCGGAAAAGGCCGGTATGACAGCGACAGAGCTGGAAGCGAAGCTGAAGGCCGGTACGCCGACTATCCGCTGCCGTACGGAATTTATGAGTCTGGGAAGCCTGGATTTTGACCCGAGACCGTTGGTTGAGGGCGATAAGGAACTGATTGTTGCAAAACTGAAAGAGATTATGGAGGCATAAAAATGGGATTGAATTATTATAATGGCAGAGTATGCTTAAACGTTCTGGGCGGCAGTCTGGAGAATGCGAAGGAGATTTACGAGGCGGCTGAGAAGTATGTGGCTGTTGGCGTTCTGTCCGCAAATTACCCGGACGTACCGAGTGCCGTAGAGGACATGAAGAAATACATGGACGTACTGGAGGGCAACCTTTCCGTAGGTCTGGGCGGCGGAAACCCGGCGCAGTGGAGAGCTGTAGCTGAGATCGCAAAAGAGGTAAAAGCAAATCATTTTAACCAGGCTTTCTGCGCCGTAGGCTGGACCAGAGCAAACCTGGGAACCGATGACATTCATCTGAACTCCATGTGCGCGCCCTGCGGCAAAGTAGGCTATGTAAAGATTTCCACCGGCCCGCTGTCTAAAGAGTGCGCAGAGCCGGCTATCGTTCCGGTAGACACCGCTATCGCCATGATCAAGGAGATGGGCGGCAACTCCATCAAGTACTTCCCCATGGGCGGACTGAAGTGCAAGGAAGAGATGAA
>CAKRTY010000002.1 GCA_934402125.1 uncultured Anaerosacchariphilus sp.
TATCGCGGTAGTTGTCAAGGTAGGTTCCCTTGATGGCGTCAGTGCTGCTGATACCATCGGTCTGATACTCAAAGTAAATCGGCAGGTTTGCCAGATGTGTCTTGAATCTCCAGTCGGAGGAGCCATCCATACCTGCGGAGGTAAATGCCGCAAAGCCAAGCTCAGAGGAGCGTGCTGTGATATCCTCAGCTACCTTCTTCAGATCCGCGAAGGACTGGATATCGTCGATGGTGTATCCTGCCTTCTCCAGCAGTGTCTTATTTACAATCAGTCCGTAGGACTCGATTACGTATGCGATGCCGTATACGGTGTCGTCTTCCTTCAGCGCGTAGTTATCGCTGGTCAGCTGTCCGTAGATATCGGATCCTGCCAGGTCGTAGCAGTAATCCTTCCAGTTTGCCAGACCCACCGGTCCGTTTACCTGGAACAGGGTCGGAGCGCCGCTCTTGCCCATCTCACTCATCAGAGTGGTCTCATAGTTACCGGATGCTGCTGTTACAACAGTTACCGGTACGCCGGTCTCTTCGGTATAAGCCTTCGCCAGGTCCTGCCACTGCTGATCCTGCTCCGGCTTGAAGTTCAAATAATATACAGAGCCTTCTGCTCCGCTTGCTTCTGTGGTATCTGCCTTCGTGTCTGTAGATGTAGAGGTGTCTCCTCCGTTGGAAGATCCGCCGCAGCCTGCCAGCATGGAAACTGCCAGAGCGCCGCTCAGTGTCAGGGCTAAGAGTTTCTTGTTCATAATGATTTCCTCCCGTTCATGGTGGAATTCCTTGTTGGAATCCGTTTTGGAAACGTTTCATTGGAAACGTTTCCAGTTCTTATGCTTCTATCATAGTCTCTTTCACGAAAAAAAGCAAGAAGTTTTTTCCACTCCCTGCTTTTTTCGTCAGTTTTACAGATTATTATGTCTGCTTTTTGTGCAATTTTTCACTAGATCCACTCACAATCACCGCCGGTGACCGCCAGGCTTAAGAGTCCGTCCATTCTTTCGATCTCTTCCTCGCCCTCAAGCTTCTCGATGAGCTCCGCCGTATCCATCACATCCTCCATGGATTCATCCGGCCCGATCTCATAATCGATATCCATCGCGCAGTCCGGACATGGGATCCGCTGCATGGTCTGCAAGGATAAAAAGCGGTTGCCGCATTTTTTACATTCATAGAAGCCGCATTCTTTGGTTCCTTCCGGTACGTAGTACATACTTTATGCCTCCCAGTCTCTGATGTTTCATATTTTAAACAGAAACCGGTATAACGTCAATTATTTTAAACATAAATTGTCTAATTCTCCATCTGTCGCCCCAGAAAATTCGCTGCGGTCAGGGCCAGCTTTAATTCCATATCACCCATTTTCACCTTTGGATCCCGGGAAAACAGGATCACGGCGCCGATGGCGTCGCCTTCGGCGATGATGGGGCAGATAGTTTCACTTCCCGTCTGCTCTGTGTCCTCTTCCACGAGTCCTACAAATTTTTTATGTCCGGCTTCTGCCTGCTGATTTTCCCGATTCTCAATCAGCCGTTCCAGACCGGGACTGATAGCTTTTCCCTGATACTCCTTCTTTGCGCCGCCTGCAGCCGCGATCACCGTATCCCGGTCGCAGATACAGACCGGAAGTCCCAGAACCTGTCCCAGGCTGTCCGCGTACTGCTTCGCAAAGCTTCCCAACTCTCCGATAGGCGAATATTTTTTCAGGATAATCTCGCCCTCCCGGTCTGTAAAAATCTCCAGGGGATCTCCTTCCCGGATCCGGAGCGTCCTTCGTATCTCCTTGGGGATTACCACCCTTCCCAGATCGTCAATCCTTCTTACGATTCCCGTAGCTTTCATAGTCTCTGTTCCTCCTGCATATCATACCTGCCCTGATTACTGTATTGCGTGTTTTATGGGTAGTATGTGGAAATGCAGGAGAAATATACACTATTTTATTTCATTTACCAGGTTGTTATTCTGGAAAAATTCCTTTACATTATGCAGCGTGGTCTCCGCGATATTGGAAAGGGCTTCCTCCGTCAGGAACGCCTGATGGGAGGTTAAGAGCACGTTGGGCATGGACACCAGAAGCTGCAGGGTCGCGTCGTCCACGATCTCACCGGAGCAGTCCTCGAAGAAGTAGTTGGCCTCCTCCTCATACACGTCCAGACCTACGGCCCGAAGCTGCTTATTCCACAGAGCCTCTACCAGGGCCACGCTGTCCACCAGGGCTCCACGGGAGGTATTGATCAGGATCGCGCTGTCCTTCATGATGGCAAAACGCTTTTCATCTACCATATGATGGGTCTCGTCGGTCAGCGGGCAGTGAAGGGAGATGAAATCACTCTCCCGGAACAGGGTATCCAGATCCACGTAGTCAATTCCCTCAACCGGATACATATCGTATGCGATCACCTTCATGCCGAAGCCCCGGCAGATATCGATGAACATCCGGCCGATTCGTCCGGTTCCCACGACGCCGACGGTCTTTCCGTACAGATCCACGCCTGTCAGGCCATTCAGGCTGAAATTGAACTCACGGGTACGGTTATAAGCCTTGTGAGTTTTCCGGTTCAGGGTCAGCAAGAGCGCCATGGCATGCTCTGCCACCGCATGGGGAGAATATGCCGGAACGCGGACTGCCTTCAGATCGCCCAGTGCCTTCAGATCCAGGTTGTTGTAGCCTGCGCAGCGCATGGCTACCAGCTTTACGCCCAGCTTCTTCAGCTCGCCCAGAACCTCTGCGTCGATGGTATCATTTACAAAGGCACACACCACGTCGCAGCCCTTTGCGGAGTCTACGGTCTGCGCATTCAGCTTATGCTCCATATATCGGATCTCGATTTCACCATCGCTGTTCCACTTTTTAAATGCCTCAATTTCATAAGGTTTTGCATCGAAAAACGCCATTTTAATCATAATAGTTCCTCCTGTCCTAAGCCGCTCCCGTTTCCTTTTCCCCATTACATCTATTTGAAACGGCTGTTTTTATTGTGTATGCTTTTTGTTTTTGCTATACTAATAACATAACAGCAGTTTCTTATTTTGACAAGATATTAAGTGATATTTTTTTAACAATATTGTGTATTTTTTAACGAACAATTTTTACAGGGAGGTTTTACATGAAAATTCTGGTATGCAACGCAGGGAGCACGTCCCTCAAATTCAAGCTCTTCGACA
Organism: uncultured Anaerosacchariphilus sp.; assembly: GCA_934402125.1. GTDB lineage: Bacteria > Bacillota > Clostridia > Lachnospirales > Lachnospiraceae > Laedolimicola. The sequence goes on from CAKRTY010000002.1 coordinate 3,156, forward strand.
TGCCTGCGGAGGAGGTTCTCGCAGAAGGAAAGGTCGAACGGGTAGGCACTGACACTGCTATTTTCCATTTTTCCAAGCCGGACGGCTTCCGTATCTTCCGGGAAAATCTTCATGTCCCGACTTACACCGAAGGGATTCAGCTTTTCCTCGATCGGATTCTCGATCCGGAACAGGGCGTGTTATCGGATCTGTCAGAGCTCACGCGTGTGGGCTTCAAGACCGTACTTTCCAAAGACCATTACGGCATTCATGAACTGACGCCGGAGGTGCTTCAGGGCATGGAGGATTATATGGTTGTGGCTCCCGCCCACAATACGCCTTATCTGGAGGCTATCCGCCAGTTCCAGAAGCTGACGCCGGATGCTATGCTGGTCGGCGCTTTTGAAACCGCCTTCCACCAGACCATTCCAATGGAGCGCCGAATCTACGGAATCCCCTGGGAATGGTATGAACAATACGGAATCCAGCGTCTGGGCTATCACGGCGCTTCCCACAGCTATGTGGCAGAAACCCTGACAGAGCTGTACGGCTCCACCGGAAAGGCTATCTCCTGCCACCTGGGCGGCAGCGGCTCCCTCTGTGCCATTGACAAGGGCAGAAGCGTAGACACCAGCTTCGGTATCTCCCTGCAGGTGGGCATTATCCAGTCCAACCGCTGCGGTGATATCGATCCTTTTATTGTCCCCTTCCTGCAAAAGGAAGGACTGTCCCTGGACGAGGTTCTGGAGGGACTGACAAAGAAGGGCGGACTTCTGGGAATCTCCGGCGTCAGCAATGATCTCCGGGACGTACTGGAAGCCGCCGACGCCGGAAATGAACGGGCACAGCTTGCCATCGACGTCTTCTGCAACGGCATTGTCCGTCATATCGGCGCCTATTACGCAGAGCTGGGTGGCCTCGATCATCTGGTTTTCACCGGCGGAATCGGCGAGCACGGTACCCGGATCCGTGAAATTGTCTGCCATCAGCTGAAGCATATGGGGATTCTCTTAGATGATAAGAAGAACGAGAGCTGTACTGGATCCAACACCGTCATTTCCTGTGACGCTTCCCCGGTTATGATCCACGTCATCCCGGCTAATGAGGAGCTGGGCGTAGCGCGGAAAACCTATGCCTGCGCCAGAGCCTGAGCGATTCGTAAATAGAATGTGACAATCGATTTTCTAATCCCAGAAAAAAGGGGCTTCGTCCAATCCGGACGAAGCCCTTTTTTTCTGTTCCATTAAATGGAACTGATATTCATATCTACATTACCCGGAACACCATCTACCGAGCCCTTAGAGGTATTCTGCCAGATGTCATAGCGTCCGCTGTAACCGCATTTTTCTGCGTAATGCGCTACCCAGATCCGATAACTTCCAAACTTGGATACGTCCAGGTGAGAGGAGAACCAGCTCTTACTTGCGTATACCATGGGCTTGTAACCGGAGTTCGCCACAGTATTGCAGAATGCTACGGTGATTCTCGTTCTGTCCGACTTGGAAAGTCCGTCCGCACGGCCTCTTCCGCCGGCTGCATACTCGCTGTCGATGGCAATCGGCATATTGATGCCGTACTGGTTCGCCAGCTTCACCGCCATACTTGCTTCCTCTACCGCCTCTGCCTCGGTAATCGCCTGGCTGAAGAAATAGATACCTACACGAAGGCCTGCTGCCTTGGCACCTGTAATATGGGAAGCGAACTTCGGATCCTGAACCAGAACGCCGGAGCCGTATCCACGGTAACCGCAGCGGATAATCGCGAAATTGATACCCGCGTTCTTAACCTTCTGCCAGTTGATGCCGCTCTGATACTTGGACACATCGATTCCGATGGTGCCGGAACGCACGCCGTCGCTGCTGAAGGTATACTGGATGCCCTGGATAACCTGGGTTCCCGTCACCTTATTGCCGTTCTTATCGAAATAATAGGTGGCTCCGTCGATGGTCTGCCAGCCGGTGTACTTCACGCCTGACACGCCCTCTTCGTAAACCGGCTCACTGCTGGTATCATAGATCGGCGCGCTGCTGGTATCATAGACGATCTTCTCTGTGGGCGCTGCCTTCAGGAATCTCAGACCGCGCAGAATCACAGTCGCCGGTGTGAGAGCCTGCTCCTCCGCAGCCTCGTTGGCGGCGCCGGTTTCTGTACTGCTTCCGCCTTCTGCACCGCTTCCGCTTTCCGTACCGTTTCCGCCCTCTGTTCCGCCTCCGGGCGTTTCTTCCTTCTTATCGTCTGGCTTTGTAGTCTCCAGAACTGCTCCGCAGCGATCGCACTTTCCGTCCTTATCCTCGTCAGTATGACCCAGGGCGTCCAGGGTTCCCTTCTCGCCCTCTGCACCGTCCGCAGGACAAACCATCACATAAGAACCTGCCTCTGTACAGGTTGCCTCTTTTGTAATCTTCTTCTCGGTATAAGCATGGGTATGGGCCGGAGTCAGATCCGCGCCGCAGCGGTCACACTTGTTATCTTTATTCTCGTCCACATGATCCGCCGCCGGCTCAGAAATAATCTTCGCGTACATGGGAGTTCCGTATTTATCCAGCTTCTGCTTGGAATATACCTTCTGTCCCCACTGATCCACCTTCTGCTTCGGCTCGGTCTTGGTGGAAGCCACATACTCTACCGTATCCGTCAACTTCTGGGCTGTACCTGCGCTGTCGTTGCCGGAGGTATTGGAATCCTCCTTGGACACGTTGATCTGGCTCTCGCTCTTGATCTCAGCGCTGACGTCTACTGCCTTATATTCAATATTCGCCTTAACCTCGGCTGTGATATCAGCCGGAGCCGCGTATCCGCCGGACGCCTTCATGGAAATGGTACACTTACCGGGCGTCATGGACTTCACATAGATGATACCGTCCTTATCCTTATCCGTATACTTCTCAGACTTATTCCCAGAATCCTTTACGGTCACCTCAAAGGCTGTACCTGTGATAACCTTTCCGCTGGCTTTATTGACGATCTGCACCTTCAGATCCTTATCCACAGAGGTTGCTTTCAGCACCACCTGAATCTCCTTGGCCGATACCTTTGCCTTCTCCGTGTTGTCCCCGTCCAGACGGGTCAGCTCTGCCACATAGGACTTGTTCATAGCCAGTCCGATGACACTGGCTGTCGCTTCTTCTGCATTTTCATCGGAATCTGCCTGCAGATCCGTAACCGTCGGAATCATATCCTCCGTCACCTGGCTTCTGGCTCCACAGCCGCTTAAAAGCGACACGGTCAGAACTGCCGAGAGCAGTAACGCCCCCACTCGTTTTGCTTTCATAATGCCTCCTCATTCGTTTCCGGCCCTTTTCGGGCTTTATTTCTGCTGCCTTCGCAGTCGTTTTCCTTTATAATATAACACCTGGAATTTCTGTTTTCAACTGCTCTGACTTAATTTTTTCTTAATTTATTCCAGTAATTTCTGGTAATCCTCCTTCAGGAAACGATGATAGATAAGATGGCCCATCTCCTGCTTCACGCAGTAATAATATTCGTCCACAGATGGATCCTGAAAATACAGCGCCTGGTCAAAATCTGTTCCCTCCGGCATCTGTTCACACACATAAGCCCCAAACCGGCCAAAGACCTGTTTCACGTCCTCCACGCTCTTGTCGTGGGGATTGCTGAACAAATCAATGATGGCCTTCAAAAAGGCCACATCTCCCATATGCTCATGCACATACCGGGCTCCCTCCGGCGGCACACTGATCTCAATTCTTCCGGCGCTGACCCGGAACCCCAGGGCCCCCAGCACGCTTGTCCCATCCGCAAATAACTGCTTCAGCTGCTCCACCATTTCCGCCGGCCTTTCACAGCCTGTCCCCAGTAAAAGATTCAAGGAGGCCACGGGGTAATAAAGCCTCATGGTCTCCTCTTCAAATCCCAGCTTCAGCTGGGCCTCTTTCATCTGGTCAATGAGATTCTGTTCCAGTCTCTCTTTTCCCATAATGTGATTATTCCTCCGTACTTCCGCTATTTACCTTGTAAGTCCGGTCAAAGGTCAGCTGAGCCAGGACGTCGTCCTTTGTCTCAAAGGAATGCTTTTCCTCAAGCTCCGCGCACTTCTCCTGATACAAGGTGTTCTTGCGCTCCGTTACGATAGACTCCTTCTTGCTGTCCGTAGCCTCCTGATCGAAGGTGCTGATCATCTGCACTGCGTAATATCCGCTGTCTGTCTCAATCATGGAAGCCAACTCGCCATCCTTCAGGGCGTCTGCCGCGGTGCGTACCTCCTCTGCCGGTGTGGTGCTGTCTGCCCCATAGGTAGCCTCGCTTGCAGTCAGCTGGGAATCCTCATCACGGTTTTCATTGGCTGCCTCTACCGCAGCCTTCAGATCTCCGCTCTCCTTCGCTGCGTCCAGGATCTCCTGAAGCTCCTGCTTCTTCGCTGCCTTCTCTTCCTCTGTCAGGTCGATGGTGTTACCATCCTCGTCCTGCTCGGTACCTGCAGTGGATACATAGACATAAGCAATGCGCTTCTGGGCTGCTTCCTCATCTGAAACCACGGTATCCACGTCTGCGGTCAGGGGCGCGTACATCTTCTCCTGAATGGTCATCAGCGTCAGCACATGCTCCACCATAGCTTCATCCACGCCCAGGATCTTCTGCACCTCTGCGGAATTCTCTTTCATAAATTTCGCTGCCGCGTCAGAAATAGCTGTCTTCTCCTCGTCTGTCAGCTCCACACCATAATCTGCCGCCTCTGCCTCCAGCACATACATCTGGTTGAACTGCTCCATCAGGCTCTGCTTTGCGGTCTCTCCGTAAATGGTTCCGGTACCGGACAGATCCTGTCCGTATACATTGGTCATACCCAGCATAGAGCCGTAATAGGACTCCATCTGTGCCTGCTGATACCGAAGCAGCAGACTGACCTCTCCCAGAGGCACGTTGGTTGTCTCATCCATCACTGCCACGGTCTGTGTGCCGTCCAGGGTGTTGCCCTTTCCGCATCCTGTCAGTGTTCCTGCAAGCATCAGTCCTGCTGCCAGAACCGCAATTCCTTTTTTCATCATTTTTCTAAATCCTTTCCTGCCCGCTTCTGCCAAAAGCGGAGTATTCTGAAATCATCTGGATTTATTATAGACTTTTTTCCCGCTGTGGGCAAGGTTTTCTTGACTTTCCGGACAGATTTCACGGGGTTTTCACAACTATGCTCCGGCCACTCCGGTAAGCAGCCCGTCTACCTGTACCGTATCCCACACTTTTTCATCTGTCACCAGAGGCGTTTCTTTCGCCCAGGTCTCCTCCAGCTTTTCCAGATGCTCCTGTTTTGCCTGCTCCTGCAGTTCCTCCAGCCGATCCCCGGTAGCGTCCTCATCAAGCTCCGACACGTGCTGCACCACGTACCAGCCCTCCTCCGTGGTTATCACAGCGGACACGCCGCCCACAGGAAGCTCCCTGGCCTTCTGCGCCACATCCGGATGGGCTCCGCCGTCGGTTTCCCCATTGAAGTACACATCTATAACCGTATGGGGAAACTGCTCCCCGGCGGCAGAGATATCCCCAAGCTCTGCCGCCAGCGCGGCAAAGTCCTCTGCCTGCTTCTGAATCCCGGTCAGCTCTGCTTCCGTAAACGGCGTGTAATTGCCCTCGATATCATATAGGCCGGTATTGGAAAAGAGCGCGTAGGTCAGCTTTCCGACTTCCGCCTCCTCCCGGGGAATCTCCGGCTCATAAGCGTTCAAAATGGCCTCTGCAACTTTTCCGGCCAGCTCGTTCCGGGCCAGATAGCGCTCCACGCTTTCCCGGTCTGCCCCGGCAGCCTCCAGCACCTCTTTCGTATTTTGTTCCATGAAGCTCTGCGCCCTGCGGGCGATGGTTTCCTGTTCCTCGTCTGTGAGGCTGACGCCATACTCTGCGGCATGGGCACATAAAAGATGCAGCTCCGTCACCGTATCCAGTACACTGTCCTTCAGAAGCTCCTCCAGGGTCTGTCCGCTGTCGTCGCCTGCCTCCTGCTGCCACATGGTTTCCCCAAAGCTCTCATAATAGGCATATTCCCACTGTTCCTGCAGCATCCGGGTATAAAACCGGGCTTCCTCCAGATAGATGGTATCCTCTCCCAGAGTAGCAAGGGGCGTTCCGCTCTCTTGCTCCAGCGCCCGGGGAAGAGCGGTCTCCTTCTTTCCACAGCCTGCCAGTAAAAGCAGCGCCATTATCACCAGAATTCCCAGCTTTTTTCCGTTTTTTCTCATGTATGATCCTCCAGCAAATCCTGCATGTTGTCGAGGATACTCTCCGCCAGCTTCAGGGGATCCGCTTCCTCTCCCCGGCTGTTCTTCTGTCTGCGGTAGTACAGCGCTGGCTTTTCACCCCGGGTGAATTTCATCCGGCCCTCATAACGGGCCAAAAATTCCGGGAACGCAGCCGGATTCAGTTTCGCCTTCTCATACAGAATCAGCCGGATCTCATCTGATTTTTCCACAATCTCTTTAACATAAACGCTGTGGGCCCTGATTTTCAGACAGGCTACCGCAAGAAGATTCTGAACCGCCTTCGGCAGATCGCCAAAGCGATCCAGCAGCTCATCCTGCATATCCTCGCTTTCCTCGAAGGTCTCGATTCCGGCGATCCGCTTATAGATATCCAGCTTCTGGCTTTCGCTGCGGATATAGGTTGCCGGAATATAGGCGTCGATATCCATATCCACGGTGGTCTGGAATTCATCATCCTCCACATCCAGTCCCTTCTCCCGCTTCACGGCTTCGTTCAGCATTTTACAATACAGATCGTAACCCACGGCCTCCATATGGCCGTGCTGCTGCTCGCCCAGGAGATTTCCGGCGCCGCGGATCTCCAGATCCCGCATGGCGATCTTGAAGCCGCTTCCCAGCTCAGTAAATTCCTTAATCGCGCCCAGACGCTTTTCCGCCACCTCTTTGAGCATCTTATCCCGCTTGTACATGAGGAAAGCGTAGGAGGTCCGGTTGGAACGGCCCACCCGGCCCCGGAGCTGATAAAGCTGGGACAGTCCCAGATTATCCGCGTCGTGAATGATCATGGTATTGGCGTTGGAGATATCCAGGCCGGTTTCTATGATGGTGGTAGACACCAGCACATCGATTTCCCCGTTGATGAAGTCGAACATAATGCGCTCCAGCTCATGCTCCCGCATCTGTCCATGGGCAAAGGCCACCGTTGCCTCCGGAACCAGCTCCGCCACCTGTGCCGCCACCTCCGCAATATTGTTGACACGATTGTATACATAATACACCTGACCGCCCCGGGCCAGCTCCCGGCTGATGGCAGCCCGGACCATCTCGCCGTCATACTCCATCACATAGGTCTGGATCGGCAGACGATCCTGCGGCGCTTCCTCCAGCACACTCATGTCCCGGATCCCGATAAGGCTCATATGAAGTGTTCGGGGAATCGGCGTTGCCGTCAGGGTCAGAACGTCCACATTTTCCTTCAGCTTCTTGATCTTTTCCTTGTGGGCCACGCCGAAGCGCTGCTCCTCGTCAATAATCAGAAGCCCCAGATCCTTAAATTCCACATCGGAGGACAGAACTCTGTGAGTTCCGATGACGATGTCCACCAGTCCTTTTTTCAAATCCGTGAGAGATTTTTTTATCTCGCCCGGAGTCCGGAAACGGGAAAGCAGATCGATCCGCACCGGGAAATCCTTCATCCGCTGGACAAAGGTATTGTAATGCTGCTGGGCCAGAATGGTCGTGGGCACCAGATAGACCACCTGCTTATTTTCCTGCACTGCCTTAAAGGCCGCCCGGATCGCGATCTCCGTCTTGCCATAGCCCACATCGCCGCAAATCAGCCGATCCATGATTTTGGTGCTCTCCATATCCCGCTTGGTCGCTTCGATGGCCAGCTGCTGATCCTCGGTCTCTTCAAAGGGAAACAGCTCCTCAAATTCAGTCTGCCAGACCGTATCCGGGCCGTAAACGAAACCCTCCTTCTCCTGGCGGGCCGCATAGAGCAGCACCAGATCCCGCGCCACCTCCTGTACGGCTCCCCGGACCTTTGATTTGGTCCGGCTCCATTCGCTGCCGCCCAGACGGTTCAGCTTCGGCTTTTTGGCGTCTGATCCGGCGTATTTCTGGATCATTTCCAGCTGGGTAGCCAGAATATACAGATTGCCGCCCTTGGCGTATTCGATTTTGATATAGTCCTTCATGACCTTATCGACTTCTACCTTTTCAATTCCCCGGTAGATTCCCAGTCCATGATTTTCATGAACCACATAATCCCCGGGCTTCAGATCCGAGAAGCTCTGAATCTTCTGCCCTTCATAGGTTTTCTGTTTCTTCCGCTTTTTCTTTTCCCTGCCGAAAATGTCTGTCTCCGACAGTACGGCAAAGCGAAGCATGGGATACTCGTAGCCCCGGTGAAGATTTCCATGTACCACCATGATTTCGGAGGGATTTACTACCCGCTCCGGATCCTCGCTGTAAAAGCTGTTCAGCTCCTCGTCCTGCAGATCCGCCGCCAGCCGCTTTGCCCTTGTGCCGGAAGCGCACATAAGAATCACCGCGTATTTTTCCTTTTTCCAGCGCTTCAGATCCTTTACCAGGGTGGGGAAGCTGCTGTTGTAGGGGTTGATGGAGCGGGCGTCAATCTGATAACGGCCTGTGATCTCCCACTCCGGCGCTTTCTGCTCCAGCAGGCTTAAGGCTACACAGCTTCTGCGGTTCAGACGGGCCACAATCTCGTCGCTTCCGTACAGTAGGCGGGCCTCCTCCGGCAGGGCTTCGCCTTTGGCCGCCCGGTTGGCCATACTTTCCTCAAATTCCTTCTCAACGGTACGTCCCTTTTCCAGAATCCGGGTGGGCTCATCCAGAAAAATCAGGGATTTCGCCGGATCAAAATAATCCAGAAAGCTTACCGCCTCCTCTTTCTCATCGGGGATCGGTTCTGCCGCCGGACAGATTACAATTTCTTCCAGATTTTCCATGGAACGCTGGCTTTCCACATCGAAGCTTCGAATGGAATCTACCTCGTCGTCCCAGAACTCTACACGCCAGGGAGCCTCCTCGGTCAGGGAAAAGATGTCCACGATACCGCCCCGGACCGCAAACTGACCCGGCGCTTCCACCTGAATGACCCGCTCGTAGCCCAGTCTGGCCAGCTTTTCTGCCAGAGCGTCTATCTGCACGATGCTTTCCCGACCGATACACAGGATCGAAGCCTCTGCCTTTTCCAGAGGACGCAGGCGATCCATCAGTCCGTCGAAGGTGGTGATGACCGTCACCTCCTCCTGGGTCAGCAGAGCCTGCAGGGCACGGATCCGCTGCTGTACCAGAAGATTTCCCTGCATATCCGCATGAAAAAAGAGGAAATCCTTTGCCTGATAGAGTACGGCCTTCCGGTCGAAATACCGACAATCCTCGTAGATTTCCTTTGCCTTCTGTTCACTGTAGGTGATAATCAGTCTCTGCTTCGTCCCCTGCCACAGGGCGCAGGCTGCGTGGACCTTCTGGGAATCTACGCAGCCTGAGAGCCAGAGAATGCCTTTGTTTTTTTTCAGTTTTCCGGCGATCTCTTCATATGCGCTGAGCTGCTGAAAGGGTTTGATAAATGCTTTCATGCTGCACCTCTGTTTTTCTCCTGCTACTTTATATCTATGCTTCGTGTTTTTTCTTATTATACAGGTTCATGGCTTCGTCAACCCGCTCCTGCACCATCAGCTCAGCAGCGTCTGCCGCCTGGGCAATGGCTTCCTCTACCTTTTTCCGGTCCTCCGCTGTGAAATGACCCAGAACGTAGGCTGCCAGATCGTATTCCTTGGGTTTTTCTCCCACGCCCACGCGGATACGCTGGAATTCCTGGGTTCCCAGGTGTGCAATGATGTCCTTGATTCCATTGTGTCCGCCGGCGCTGCCTTTCTTGCGGACGCGGATATAACCGGGCTCCAGGGCAATGTCGTCATAGATAATGATGACCTCGGTAGCCGGATCCAGTTTATAGAAGTTGACGGCTTCTCCAATGCTGTTTCCGCTCAGGTTCATGTAGGTCTGGGGCTTCATCAGAAGGACCTTCTGCCCTTCGATGACGCCTGTCCCACAGATGGCCTGGAACTTTTTGGTGTTCATGGGGATATGATAGCGATCGGCCAGGTAGGTGATGGTGTCGAAGCCGATGTTGTGACGGGTGTGTTCATATTGCTGGGTGGGGTTGCCAAGGCCGGCGATGATGTACATGGGGTGTTCTCCTTTTTATGATGACTGAATGAGTGTTCGACTTCGGAAATCGTGTGTTCGGACGTTTCACGGACGGTGTACGCCCGGTTCGGACATGTCTGTCCGCCCCGGACGCACACCATCCGCGAAAAGCCGGACACCCTGATTTTCCGAAGTCTATAGCTCTGGGTATCTGGAACACCTGGGCGGTCACTGCGGCCATTGGTCACAATTCACCGCCTGGGTGTATCAATCGATAGGGTCTTTTCATATAATACAGGAGTTTCCCGGGATTGGCAAGGGGTTCCGCGCCCCGGCGGAGTCCCAAAAAGGCGCCGTCCTTCCGGACGACGCCTCTTTTCTCTCATGCTATAAAGCGATTCTCTGGTCAGGCCTCTTCTTCTGCCTCTACCAAAGCTGCCTCGTATTTATCCAGAATGATCGTCTGAATGTGATCTCTGGTTCCGGAGTTGATGGGATGCGCGATATCCCGGTATTCTCCGTCGGACGCTTTTCTGCTGGGCATCGCGATAAACAATCCCTTTTCGCCCTCAATCACCTTAATATCATGAACTACAAATTCATCGTCAATGGTGATTGACACCACAGCCTTCATCTTACCTTCTTTTGACACTTTCCGTACGCGTACATCTGTAATCTGCATACTTCCTGCCCCTTTCCTCTGACCTCACGGCCAGCTTATCATTTTTGTTCTTTCTTATGGGCCGTCAGCCGTTACAGCACGTAACGCTCGTTTTTCTCGACGACTACCTTAACTCCAGACTCACCGACATAACGGGAGTTGGCACGAATTGTATCACGACTTTCCACGATGCAGTTCTCTATGTAAGTATTGTCGCCGATATACACTTCATTGAGGATAATGGAGTTTTTGATCACGCAATTATTCCCCACGAATACTTTTTTGAATAAGATAGAATTCTCTACGGTTCCGTTGATGATACAGCCGCTGGATACCAGAGAGTTTTTCACATCTGCGCCCGGATTATATTTTGCAGGCGGAAGATCCAGTACCTTGGAATATACATCCGGATAGGTCTTAAAGAAATACTTGCGTACCTCCGGCTTCAGGAAATCCATGTTTGTCTCATAGTAGGACTCTACGGAAGCGATATTGCTCCAGTAATCCGTGGTACGATACGCAAAGATTCTCTTCAGGTTCTTGTAACGGATCAGGATGTCGCGCACGAAATCGTAGCGATCCTCCTGGGCGCATTTCTCGATCAGCTCAATCAGCTGTCTTCTACGGATCACATAGATACCGCAGGAAATGGTGCTTTCCTTTGTCTCTACCGGCTTCTCCTCGAATTCGATAATCCGCCCTTCTTCATCGGTTTTCAGGACGCCGAAACGGGATACATCGGTACCGGCCGGCATGTCCTTGCAGACTACGGTAATGTCAGCCTTTTTCTCGATATGGTACTCCAGTACCTTATTGTAATCCATCTTGTAGACTGCGTCGCCGGACGCGATCACTACGTACGGTTCATGGCTCTTCTTCAGCCAGTCCAGATTCTGATAGATGGAATCCGCGGTTCCGCGATACCAGGAGCTGTTCTCCGCCGTAATCGTCGGTGTAAAGATATACAGGCCTCCCTGCTTTCTTCCGAAATCCCACCACTTGGATGAATTCAGGTGCTCGTTCAGAGAACGCGCGTTATACTGTGTCAATACCGCTACCCTCTGGATATGAGAGTTGGACATGTTGCTGAGCGCAAAGTCGATACTTCTGTAGCTTCCTGCCACGGGCATAGCCGCTACCGCACGCTTGTTGGATAACTCTCTCATTCTGTGATTATTGCCGCCTGCCAGTACAATTCCTATTGCTCTCATTACCTCTCACCTGCCTTTATCAATGACTCTCCGCTTGCCAGTACGCCTTCATCGTAATCATCCGGCGTGGTATCTCCGGAAATCGCGATATTCTTTCCAATCTTTACATTGGGCGGTATGTAGGAATTCTCGCCGACCGTCACCAGTCCGAAGGAATAGATCTTCGGCTGTACCTTATTCGGAACTTCCTCGCCGATTCCCATCACTACGCCGTCGGATACCTCTACCTCTTCCGCGATAATCGCTTTGTCGATGGTACAGTTTTCTCCGATGGTAGTATTCTTCATAATAATGGAATCGCGGACAACCGTACCTTTTCCGATGGTAACGCCGGCACCGATAACGGAATTGTATACATCTCCGTAAATCTCTGCCGCTCCTGTAATCAGGCACTTTTCAATCTTGGAATCCGCGGAGATATACTGGGGCGGCACTGCGTCGCTCTTGGTATAAATCTTCCAGAATTCTTCATAAAGGTTGAACTCCGGAATGATATCGATCAGCTCCATATTGGCCTCCCAATAGGATCCGAGAGTTCCTACATCCTTCCAGTAGCCATTGAACTCAAAGGCAAACAGACGGTTGCCGTTCTCATGGCAGTACGGAATGATGTGCTTTCCAAAGTCACAGTTGGGCTGGCTGGAAAGCTGAATCAGCGCGTTGCGCAAAATCGGCCAGCTGAAGATATAGATACCCATGGACGCCAGGTTGCTTCTGGGATGCTCGGGTTTCTCTTCAAACTCTGTAATCTGGTTATTGTCATCGGTGATCATGATGCCGAAACGGCTGGCTTCTTCCATGGGAACCGGCATAACGGCAATCGTTACATCGGCATTATTTTCCTTATGGAAATCCAACATTACTTCGTAATCCATCTTATAGATATGGTCGCCGGAAAGAATCAGAACGTAATCCGGATTGTAGGTATCAATGTAATCCAGATTCTGATAAATGGCATTGGCCGTTCCGGTATACCATTCACTGTTTGTACTCTTTTCATAAGGCGGGAGTACAGTTACGCCGCCCACGTTGCGATCCAGATCCCACGGAATTCCAATTCCGATATGGGTGTTCAGACGCAACGGCTGATACTGGGTCAGTACACCGACCGTATCTACACCTGAATTGATGCAGTTGCTCAATGGGAAATCAATAATTCTGTACTTTCCACCGAAAGATACAGCGGGTTTTGCGACCTTTGCGGTTAAAACCCCAAGACGGCTTCCCTGACCGCCAGCCAACAGCATGGCTATCATTTCTTTCTTAATCACCTAATCACCTCTTGCCCAAGTTTTTCCTTATGTCCTATTCCATTGTTCAATCAGCGACAGCTTTAACCTCCCGTTCTGTCACCGGTTTCTTACATATTATAACATAGTATTTGTAAATAGTGAACATGAAATTGGAAAATTTTGATTTTATTTTAAACATTTTGCGACAGATTTTTTATCGCATTTTTAACATATTATCTATAATGTATTAAAATCCGGTTAATTTCTTGTTTATTATTCCTACAGTATAAGCCAACCTTGCCAACTTTCCCCGCTAATGCTATACTATTGCTGTAAAAATGAGATAAAAAATCATAAAATAAGGATGTGTATTCTATGTATCAGCTTCATTTTCATAATCCGGTTCCCATTCATTTCATCGGCATCGGCGGCATCAGCATGAGCGGCCTGGCTGAGATTCTGCTGAAGGAGGGCTTCTCTGTATCCGGCTCCGACAGCCATGCTTCTGAGCTTACCGATCACCTGGAAAAGCTGGGCGCCAAAGTTTCCATCGGACAGAAGGCTTCCAACATTCCCACAGACTGCCAGGTCGTTGTATACACGGCAGCTATCCATCCGGACAATCCGGAATTTGCCGCAGCAAAGGAACGTGGGATCCCTATGCTTTCCCGGGCTGAGCTTCTGGGACAGCTCATGCGCAACTACAAGGAAGCCATCGCTGTATCGGGAACCCACGGCAAGACCACTACCA
>CAKRTY010000003.1 GCA_934402125.1 uncultured Anaerosacchariphilus sp.
GAGTTGGGACTGGCATGGTTGCGGCGATCCCGCAGCCAGATTCTCCAGGCGCCGGATATGCTTAAGCCTGCCAGCGGGCTCGCCGCAACCAGCAGAAAGCCGCTTATCCGGGCGGGGATATAATTCAGCACATCGTCCAGCTTCGCGGAGAAGCGGCCGAAATACAGATATTTGTCGTTCTTATAGCCCACCATGGAATCCAGCGTATTTACCGCCTTATAGAAAAAGCCCAGAACCGGGCCGCCGATGGCCAGAAAGAGAAGAGGAGCCACCACGCCGTCGGAGGAATTTTCCGCCACCGTCTCCACTGCCGCCTTGGCTACGCCCTCCTCGCTTAAGGCCTGGGTGTCGCGTCCCACAATCATAGACACCGCATGGCGGGCCTTTTCCAGATCTCCCTCTTTTAAAGCGTCATAGACTTTCATGCTCTCGGTTTTCAGGGATTTGGCTGCCAGAATCTGGAAGCTCCAGAATACCAGCAGGGCAAAATACAGCCAGAAATTGATTTTCCGGGCCAGATATAAAAGTCCGAGGGGCACTGCCGTAGATACGGCCACCACGAAGACACAAAAAAATACGCCTGCTGCCAGCTCGCCCTTTTCTGTCTTCGGGAACGCCGCCCGGAAGGGCTTCTCCGCCCAGGCAATCAGATTGCCGATGAGACAGATGGGGTGATACAAAATTCTGGGATCACCGAAGATCAGATCCAGTACAAAGCCCAGAATCAGGGCATAGATGTGATATTTCATGTAAAATGATGCCTCCTTTTTCTGTCTCATTCACAAGCATACGAAAGCCCTCTCCGTTCTTAACCTGCCAGTGATAAAACTCTTCTTTCTGCGCCGCGTAAGCTGCCAGGATACTCATAATCGTTCCCCCGTGTACCACAAGGGCCGCCCGGTGAACCGCTTTCCCTTTTAAATCCGCAAGGACCTCCTGAAAGCCTCGGACGCACCGCTCTTCAAAGGCCTCCCGGCTTTCGCCTCCCGGAAAGGGCAGCGTGCCGTTGCTGTCGATCCAGGCCTGGTAGGCCGCGTTCCCGGACAGCTCCTTGTAATTCTTATTTTCGAATTCTCCGAAATCACATTCCCGGAGCCGGGGAACCGGAATCATTTCCTTGCCCGGAAATAAAATCGCCCCCGTCTCCCGGCAGCGCTTCAGGGGACTTCCGTACAGAACGTCCGGCATGGGGTAGATCCCCGCTTCGAAAATAGCCTGCAGGGCTTCTCTTCCTTCCTCGCACAGGGGCTCGTCGGTGGTTCCGATATAGCGCCCCAGGGTGTTGCCATAGGTCTTTCCATGGCGGATCAGATACAGCTCCTTCATTCCTTGATCACCGTCCCGATCCCGCAGACCACCCGATGAACCTCTGCTGCGTATTTCGCCAGATCGCAGGCTGCCCGTCCGGAGGCCTCCCGCCACTGGCGGTCAAAGGGATCCGCAGGTATCACGCCGCTTCCCAGCTCGTTGGTAATCACAAGGATATCCGGATTTTCTGTATACAGTTTTTCCGCCAGAAAGGAAGGGTCGCCGCCCTCCTTCAGCACCCGGCGTACATATTCCTGAAAATCAGCCACGGCCCGGGCCTTTAAAAGCTCCGCCTCCGTACAGTCGGCCCCATTTACCATATCCTGCTCCTTCAGGGCAAACCGCTTCTTCGCATAAGCTTTTTTTCCCTGAAAGGCTCCTCCTGTAATCAGTATCATACCCCATGTTCCTCCTAAAATTTTCCTGCCACCCACACACAGATGGCCATAACCAGCTCACAGGCCTGCAGAAAGCAGCCTGCCAGATCTCCGGTAATGCCGCCGAACTGCTTCATGGACATGCAGTAGTACCAGAAAAAGGTACACCAGGCTCCCGTCACTGCCGCGGTGCCAAGCTTCGCGTCCAGCAGGCACATATAGCCTGCCGCCAGAAAGAGCAGCACATACAGGCTGAACATCACAACCTTTTCCTGTACCGCGTCGGAAAAGGCCGCCACCGTTCCGGTCTTCCGGGCACAGGGGAAGGACGCTACCGAAAGGCCGCTCATGGACCGGGACAGCACATAGCCGCCGGAGAGCACCAGCACCTGCCGTCCGGAAAGCTCGCTCCAGAAGCCGAAGCAGGCCAGAAAATAACAGCAGGCCACGATGACCGCGAAGGCTCCCGCATTGGAATCCTTGAGAATCTCAAGCTTCTTTTCTCTGGGCTGCCAGGAGGACAGGGCGTCTGCCGTATCCAGCAGTCCGTCCAGGTGGATGCCGCCGGTCACCAGTACCGGAAGTAATACATACACGGCACTTCGAAGCGTATTGCCCACGCCGATTTTTTCACTTAACACGCTCCAGCCCACTGCCAGCGCGCCGATGACGATTCCCACAAAGGGAAAGAAGCACATCATATAGCGCATATTTTCCTTCTCCCAGTCCGCCCGGGGCATGGGAATCTTGGAGTACATGGAAAACGCGATTTTAAAACTGTTCCAGATTCGTCTCATAAGCTGTTTCCTTTTCGTTTCAGCTGCAGGGGAATTCCGCAGACCACCTCCGTCACCGCGTCAGCCTCCGCGGCGATGCTCTGGTTGATGATCCCCAGACGCTCCTGATACAGCCCTGTTATTTCATCATATGTAATTCCGTCGGAAAAGATATCGTTGGTCACGATGACCAGATGGGCGCACCGCGCCCGCAGGGCGTCCACGCCTGCCTGTACCTCTTCCACCGTATTGTCTCCCGCCCCCTCCGGCTCAAACATCTCGTTGGCCGTCAGGTTGGACATACACTCCAAAAGCACCACGCCCTTATCCGGAAGGCTCTGTTCTTTCAGATTTACATAACATTCTATGGTCTCAAAGCCTTTTCCGGCCCGGAGCTTCCGGTGCCGCTCCACCCGGCGCTTTCCCTCCTCGCCGAAGGGGCGCATGGTGGCGATATAGTATAAGGGGAGTCCGTCCCGCTTTGCCAGGGAAGTGGCTACGCTCTCCGCGTACTCAGATTTGCCGCTTCCGCTGCCTCCCGTAATTACTGCAAGCATTGGTATTCCTCACATTTTTGTAAAAAGTTCCAGGCAACCGCCGGATTGGAATAAAAGAACAGATGGGGGAAGCCCGCATAGAGCGTATCCGTACCGTGTACGCAGTCCCAGTTCCGCTTCCGGAGAGGCTTCTTCGCATGGATCGCGTCTCCGCAGTCTTCGCTCTCCCAGTAATGGAATTCATGGCCCCGGGCCTTCTCTCCTTCTTTCAAAATCAGCTGATCCCGTTTTGCTTCCATTTCGATATAGCCGAAGCGGGACAACCGATCTGTCCGGTAAGCCCTGGCTTTAACCACATCCGCCATGGGGTATTCCACGCCGTCGGCCCCCTCCAGGGTCCGGTGGAGATAGAGAAAGCCTCCGCACTCGGCGATACAGGGCAGCCCCTTTTCTATGGCTTCCCGGACCGACCGCCGCATGGATGCATTTTCGCTCAATTCCTTCGCGCGAAGCTCCGGATAGCCGCCGCTTAAGAGCAGACCGTGAAGCCCCTCCGGCAGGCTCTTATCCCGGATCGGGGAAAAGGATACCAGCTCCGCTCCCATATCCTTTAAAAGCTGCAGGTTATCCCGGTAGGTGAAGCAGAAGGCCTCGTCCTCCGCCACGCCGATCCGGACCTTCTCTGTCCCGGGAAGCTTCGGAATTTCGGGCGTCTCGTAGGTAAAATCCTCCGCCTCCCAGGCCATGGCCAGAAACGCGTCCAGATCGATACTCTCCTCCATCACCCCTGCCAGCTGATTCAGCTTCTCCTTCAGGCGTTCGATTTCCCCCGGAAGCACCAGGCCCAGATGACGGCTTTCCAGCACCAGATCCTCTGCCTTTGGTACATAGCCCAGCACCTTCACCGGAAGCCAGCGCTCGATCTGTTCCTTCATATCCGGATACAGGGCCTTGGGCATCTGATTTAAAATCACGCCACGGATATGGCTGGGCTTCTGATATTCCAGGAAGCCCTTGATCAGCGGCACCACGGAGATACTCATTCCCCTGCAGTTGACCACCAGCACTACGGGCATATCAAGCGCCTCCGCCACGTCCGAGGAGCTGGCGTCCTCTGATATACCACCCAGTCCGTCGTAGTAGCCCATGACGCCCTCGACCACAGAAACCTCGGCCTCAGACGCCCTTCTTCCAAACAGGAAGCGGGTCGTCTCCCGATCCGTAAAAAAAGTATCCAGATTTCCGGATTTCACGCCGATCACCCGGCTGTGAAACATGGGGTCGATATAGTCCGGCCCACATTTAAAGGAAGCCACGTTGAAGCCCCGGTTCACCAGGGCCTGCAGAATGCCGCAGGTAATCAGTGTCTTGCCGCTTCCGCTGGCAGGCGCCGCCAGCATGATTCTGGGTACTCTCATTTACGCCTCCCCCTTTCCGGTTCCGGCAAATATATAGACCGGGTTCTGGCCCATCATCATTTCGTAGGGACCCACTTTTTTTGCCTTGGCTGCCTGAATCTGGGTAATGTCCACGTCCGTGAAGCCAAGCTCCTTAAAGCAGCTGTTGGCCTCCGCTACGGTCTCCAGGGTAATGGCGTTCACCACCACCCGGACCTTTGGATTCTTTTCAAGCAGCAGCTGTAAAATCTCTTTCATATTGCCGGAGGAACCGCCAATGAAGGCATGGGTGGGAGCCGGCAGGTCTGCCAACGCCTCCGGAGCCGTCCCCACACGCACCTCCACGTTGGGCGTACCGAATTTCCGGGCGTTTTCTTCAATCAGAGCTGCCGCCGCCGGCTTTTTCTCGACCGCATAGACTTCCCCGTCCAGGGCTGCCAGCGCCATCTCGATGGTGACAGAGCCGGTTCCCGCGCCGATATCCCAGACAATGGAATCCTTCGCAAGCTGCAGCTTTGCCACAGAGAGGCTGCGCACCTCACTCTTCGTCATGGGCGCGTCGCCCCGTTTGAATTCCTCATCGGGGATACAGCTTCGAAGTCCGCTTGTGTAGGCCGGATTTTCGATGATGGCTACGCAGAGACCGTCGAAGGCTTTCTCCTTCAACTCTGCCGGCGTACCCTCCGTGATCCGCTCCTCCGGGTAATGGAGCCGCTCTCCGATATACAGCTTCACATCGTGAAGCCCATAATTTTCCAGTTTTTCACATAAGGACGCCACATTGTCTTTGCCGCCCAGCAGAGTAAAGGTCCGGAAATGCGTCCGCACCGCCCCGATGAGATTCTCCCGGCGGCCATGAATGCTCATAAGCTTCACGTCCTCCCAGGCGATTTTCAGGCGGCTGCAAAAATAAGTTACAGAGGAGATTCCCGTGAGCAATTCCGTGCGGATACCCGCCCCCTCAAATGCGGTAATCAGACGCCTGGCGCCGCTGTAGAAGCCCACGTCGCCGGACAGGGCCACGGCGATGGTATGATAGTCCGGGTGCTCCTGCACAAAGCCGAGCATTTTCGCCGGATCGTAGGCGTCGAAAAGCGGCTTTCCCATATACCGGAAGGAATCCAACATCCGTCCGGATCCCAGGATACAGTCGGCCTGATCAAAGGCTGCCCGGGCCTCTCCGGTCAGCTGATCCGGGGTGCCCATGCCGATACCGATTAAGTACGCGATTCGTTCATTTTTCTCGTCACGAGAATCCGTCGAAACGGTTCCTGATCGTTTCCCGTCGCGGGAATCGATCTGAAACCGCTCTGCCAGCAGCTTCACGCCGTCCTCCATGGACAGTCCTTCCTGCTCCTGCGGGCGGCCGATCAGCACAACTTTGACTCCAGCCTCTTTGGCGGCGGTCATTTTCTCTTCAAAGCCTCCGGCCCGGCCGGCCTCCTTCGTAACCATCCAGGCCGCCCCGGTGCTCCGGAGCATGGCCAGGTTCAGTTCCCTGGAAAAGGGCCCCTGCATACAGATGAGATGGGGGCCTGTAAAGCCCGCCTCCGTACACTGGGTCGCCACCTCCGGCGTAGCCAGAACCCGGGCGTAGACACGATTCTGATAATCCGGCAGGGCCGTGAATCTGGAAAGCTCCTTGCTGCCTGTGGTGACAAAAATAGATCCTTCTGTGGTCTTTAAAAAGGCAATAGCCTCCTCCACGCTTTCCACGGTTACGATTTCTCCGGAACCGTTTCCGGCGTCCGCCTCCCCTATCAGGGAGGGGCGGATCAGGCGCAGATACTCGCAGCCTGCCTTCTCACAGGCTGTCCGGATATTCGCCGACACCACTACGGCGTAGGGGTGGGTTACGTCCAGCACCAGCGGCCGCCCCTCTTCCCGGAAAAGCTGTTCCATTTCTTCCGGAAGAAGCCGTCCCCGGTGGACGCTCAGATGGGGCCGTTTTTCCACCAGAAGCTCGCCGTATTCGGTGGCTACGCTGCACAGGGTTTCTACTCCCGCCTCTGCCAGCCACTCACTGATCTCTCTTCCCTCTGTTGTTCCTGCAAATACAATTACCTGCTTCATGCCTCCGTACCTCTTTTATCCAAAATTCACCTTGTACTCCTCCAGCGCGATGGCCACCGTTACGCCGTCCCGGGCAACCTTCCGCTGAAACAGCTTCCGTCTGCCTGCCGCCAGGAGCGCACTCCGCTCGCACACATTTCCTACGCCGGTAATCTGCCGTACAAAGGAGGACTCCGAAAAGCCTCCCTCGCATTCCGCCTTTTCAAGCTCCGCCGCCCCATAGGTCACCAGAGGCAGCTTCCGCTCCCGGCAGAACTCCAGAAGACCGGGCTCCTCCTTCTTCAGATCGATGGTCGCCACCCGGGAAACCGCATGCTCTGACAGCTGGTTCTGCAAAAGCACCTGCTCCACCAGGGCTTCTATCTTTGCCTTCGGCGTTCCTTTTTTACAGCCGATACCCAGAACCGCAATCCGGGGCACCAGGTGCAGAGTTCTGGGAAAGGGATCGTAGGTTTCATCCACAGAAATGCTGATCCCAAGCCCGTCCCTTTTCTGAATGGACAGCTCCGGCGGAACGGGGCCTGCCAGCTCGAAATCACTGTAAAGTCCCACGGTCCGCTGCTCCAGGATATCTGCGGCCACCTCTTTTGCCAGCTTCAGGCTGTCCAGATACATCTGCTCCCGACGGGCAAAATCGTCCACCGAGAAGCGTCCGCCCGCGTCTGTGGCGGTGGTAATGACCGGAACCGCCCCCACCAGGGCCGCCAGTTCCCGGGTCAGGGCATTGGCTCCGCCCAGATGACCGGACAGCAGGGAAATCACGAAATGCCCCTGCTCGTCCATCACCAGCACCGCCGGATCCGAGGCTTTGCTGGCCACAAAGGGCGCAATGGCGCGCACTGCGATTCCGGCAGCCCCGATAAAGAGCAGACTGTCGCAGGTCTGGAACATCTCGCCGGTCCAGTCCCTTAAGGAATCCTCCAGCACCGGTATGCCCCAATCTTCTGCGTCCCTGCCCTTGCAGCAGCAGACACAGCTATATTCTTTCGCTTCACAGGCCTCACGGACCCGTTTCGCCAGACCGCAGCCCGATCTGGTAAAGGCGATTACCGCAAGTCTCATGCTTCTGTCTCCTTTTTCACACACGCAATCAGACGCCGGACGTCCGATGATTCCCCCAGCACGCCCTGCTCCAGGGAAAAGGTCAGGATTCCCCGCTCCAGACTCTTTCCGCTCCGGTGATCCACATAGAATTCCATCCGCTCCATCAGCCGCTTCATCACCGGCTCCAGCAGTCCCTTCTCCTTCAGAATATCCAAAGCCTCATCGGTGGTAATGCAATCCATCAGCCGGACTGCCGTCTCCTGATCCGCGCCCAGCACCGCCGCGTGAGCCGTCAGGATATCCATCCGGGCGTCGGCGTTGCGGGAATGGGTATTCATAATCCCTGCGGCCAGCTTCACCAGCTTCCCGATATGTCCCACCAGCAGAATTCCCTTTGCGCCGAATTCCACCGCCGCGTCGATGGCTTCTCCCAGAAAATTACTGTATTTGACGGAACGCTTCAGCACCTCCGGCTCATAATCCTCCAGAAAATCCAGACCGTAATTGCCCGGCACCAGCACCAGATAGCTCCGCCCTCCGGACAGCTGCATTTTGATGTCCACCCGGATCGTCTGAATCAGGGCCTCCTCGCTCATGGGCTCCACGATCCCGCTGGTTCCCAGGACGGAAATGCCCCCTACGATCCCGAGCCTGGGGTTGAAGGTCTTTTGGGCCAGCTCCTCACCCCCCGGAATGGAAATGATCACCGAAAGGCCGCCGGTATATCCGGCCGCCCTGCTGATCTCCTCCACGCCCTCCCGGATCATCTGCCGGGGTACCTTGTTGATGGCCGCGTCGCCCACAGCCTGCTCCAGTCCCACCCGGGTTACCCGGCCTACGCCCTCGCCGCCGTCCAGGGTGACGCCGGGCTTTTCTGCCTTCCGGACGGTGGCATAGATCAAAAGTCCGTCGGTCACGTCCGGATCATCGCCTGCGTCTTTACGGATCGCGCAAGAAGCCTCCCCCTCGGAAAGCTTCGGATCCAGCACCTCCAAATGAAGCCCGATCCCCTTTGGCGTCATCAGCTCTACCTCCGGCAGGATCTGCCCGTGAAGCAGCATCCAGGCCGCCGCCTTGGAAGCCGCCGCGGCGCAGGATCCGGTGGTATAGCCCATCCGCATTTTTTTGTTGTTTTTATAAACGTATTGTTCCAGCATCGGTTTTTCCTTATTTTTACTGTGCAGTCACCGGTTCCCGGCCTGCTGCCTCCAGCAGGATATTCAGAAGAACATAGGTCCGCTCCTTCGTAAGCTCTGCCGCTTTATCATTGACCAGGCACGCCCATATGCTGCCGCCCTCTGACCCCTCTCCGGCCTTCTGCGCGGCTTCTTCTTTCTCTTTGATCCATTCCCGCTGCTCCGTAAGAAGCTGTTCCATGTCTTCGTCCTTCAGGACGCTCTTCATCTTCAGCTGATACCAGACCAGATTCAGGGCCGCGTCCCAGTTGTCATAGCGCTCCTTGCTCTTTACATTCATATCTGCCTGGGTAAGGGAGGGATCCTCCTGAAGGGAACGGACAATCTCCTGATCTGCCTTTGCCGCGTTTTCCACATATTCCACCGCTGTATCGATGAAATCATAGCCGGAAAATCCGTCCTGATCTTTCACATTATAAAGGCCGTAGAACGGCAGTCCGCCATTCTTCAACTCCTCCTGGTCATAATAATTCATGCTGACCCACTGTAAAAACTCCTCTGGCAGCTCAGAAACCGGAGCCCCGGGCAGATAGATATCGACCTCGTCCGCACCGACCAGACCGTAAGCCTCCGTGTAGGAATAAAGAATCTGATCCAGGATCTCTTCTTTTCCTATCTCATACGTGTAGTTGATTTCACTAAGCTTCATGGACCAGGTATAGTCATTGACCTTCTTAAGATCCGTAAAGGTTCCGGTGAACGTATTGCCGTACTGGGTTCCGTTGGGGTAACCGTCTCCGCTGCTTCCCATATCCATGTCCCAGTATTCCCCAGAAAAGCTGCCGTCTGGCCGGATATTCAGCTGGGTTGCCCAGGCTCCCGCACCGCTGGAGAAGGTGAAATCCACGTACTGGAGAGCCGAGAAGCTGGGAGCTTCCGGATCACTACTGTCCGAGTTCTTAGATGCGGCTTCGTCTGCATCGTCCGGCATATCTGCCGTATTTTCTGCCGTGTCTGTGTCCGTCGCCGTATCTGTCTGCTCTGTTCCATCCGCGGTTCCATTTTCCACATCGTTCTTTTTCCCGCAGCCGCTCAGAGACAGCACCATAACCACCATCAGCAGCACCACGACCGCTGTCAGAAGCCTTACACACTTATTTTTCATACCCGCACCTCCATGTAAATACGTTCAAGTATTGATTGTGTCAGCTTTATTCTACCAAATATCGTGCCAGTTTTCCCATTAAGAAACTCTTAATTTTCCACACTTTTTATTTCTGATGCGTATACTCTTCCACATTTCCTTCCGCAAAGCTGGGAAGTCCGTTGTAGAGTGCCAGGGCGTACTGATACAGGCTATAGGCCGTCACAGCCCCGGTTCCCTCTCCCAGGTGCATGCCTGCCTGAATGGGCGCGGTCATGCCCATGGCGTCCAGCATCATCCGGCCCGCTGGCTCCGCGGAGCAATGGGTCGGTACCATATAGGCCTCGCACTCCGGCGCAAGCCCTGCCGCGCAATAGGCTGCTACAGAGGAAATGAAACCGTCGATCAGCACCGGAGCACTCACTATGGCTCCGCCCAGATAGCAGCCAATCATGCCTGCGATATCCAGGCTTCCCACCTTGGAAAGCACGTCCAGAATATCGTTCTTGTCCGGCTGATTGACCTCGATCGCCCGGCGGATCACCTCGATCTTATGCTCCAGTCCGGCGCTGGAAAGGCCTGCGCCCCGTCCGGTCACCTCTGCCACGTCCTTATGAAGCAGCACGGCTGCCATGGCTGAGCTGGGCGTGGTGTTGCCAATCCCCATTTCTCCGGTAATGATCATCCGGTGGCCCGCCTGATACAGCTCTTTTACCACCTGGATTCCGGTTTCAATGGCCTGCAGGGCCTCTTCCCGGCTCATAGCCGGTCCCTTCGCCAGATTGGCGGTTCCGTAGCGGACTACCCGGTTCCAGATCCGGGGATGCTGTCCGTCCACAAACATACCGATGTTTACCGGAATGACCTCGATTCCCATCTGCTTCGACATAATGCAGACGGAGGATTTCCGGTCTCCCATATTTTCCCGCACCTGGGCCGTTACCTCGCTTCCGGTCTGGCTGACGCCCTCGGCTACCACGCCGTTGTCCGCACCCATGATGACTACCACCGGCTTTAGAGCTGCAATGTCACCAATCCGGGAGGTTCCGTAGATTCCCGCCAGCTGGACTACCATTTCCTCCAGTCTTCCCATACCCCGTAAGGGCTTACACAGGGAATCCCAGTGCTTCCAGGCCGCCTCTACGGAAGCCCTGTCCAACGGCTTCATTTCTTTTCTGTACTGTTCCAGTTCCATATATTTTTCACTTCCATTTTCTGTCATTTCTATCTTCCACCCTGATACAGCATGGCGTTGCAGATGGTGGCCGCAATGTTGCTGCCCCCTTTCCGTCCTCTGGGCACGATGTAGGGAATGCCTGCGGTCATAATCAGCTCCTTTGCCTCCACCACGTTCACAAAGCCCACCGGGGCGCCGATGATAAGCTCCGGCTTAATCCTGCCCTCTTCAATCAGCTCATAGAGGCGAATCAGGGCCGTCGGCGCGTTGCCCACCGCGATGATCAGAGGCTTCTGAAGCGCCGCCGCCCGCTCCATGCAGACAGCCGCCCGGGTGCAGCCCCGTTCTTTGGCTTCCGCAGCTACATCCGGATCGCTCATGAAGCAGTATACCTCTCCGCCGCATTCCCGCATCCGCTTTTTGTTGATACCGGAGGCTGCCATCTGGGTATCTGTCACGATGGACGCGCCTCTGTTCAGGGCGTCCACGCCGATCTGCGCCGCATGCTCCGAGAAGCACAGATTGTCCGCGTAATCAAAGTCCGCGGAGGTATGGATACAGCGCTTCACGATGGAGAACTCCGGCTCCGGCCAGGTGCGGCCATGAAGCTCCTCCGTGATAATCGCCATACTGCGCTTCTCGATATCCATAGGCTTTACAATTTCGATTTCATTTAACATTCGATTCCTTCCTCCAATATCTCGTAGATCTTTTTCATATCCAGAGAGCCGCGGACCAGATCCGCCAGCTTGTCATACTCCTGCTTTTTATGGGCCTGGGCGTCAAAATGCCAGTTTTTCGGGTCGAGCCCCTTCTTCACCATCAGACGGCTCACCAGCATGGCCGCCAGATCGCCATAGTCGAAAATGCCGTGAAGATAGGTGCCGTACACGGTTCCCTCCGGGTTGGAAAGGCCGTCTACACGACCGTCCTCCAGGTAAATGGTCTCCCGGCAGCCGCCCAGAGCCTCTGTGCGGCCCATGTGAATCTCGTACCCCTGCACTTCTTTTCCGGCGAAGTCCAGAAGCTCCGCCTCATTTTTGACGCGGCCCCGGGTCTGAGTCCGGGTCTTTGCCTGGGAAAATACGGTCTTCGTGTGTAACAGTCCCATGCCCCGCATGGTTCCGCCGTGTTCCACATTGTCCGGATCCTCCAGAAGATCGCCCAACATCTGATAGCCCCCGCAGATTCCCACCACCGGAATCCCGTCCCCGGAGCAGCGGAGCACCGCGGTCTCCATGCCGGACTCCCGAAGCCAGGCCAGGTCGTCCATGGTGTTCTTGGTTCCCGGCAGGAAAATCAGATCGGGACGGCCAAGCTCACTTACCTCCCGCACATAGCGCAGAGACACGCCCTCCATACCTTCAAACACATTGAAATCCGTGAAATTGGAAATATGTGGAAGTCTTACGACAGCCAGGTCGATACCGCCCTTTTTCTCCTTATGATTCAGACGCTCAGACAGGCTGTCCTCGTCGTCGATATCCAGCGGCGTTAAGGGCACTACGCCCACCACCGGAATGCCGGTGCGCTCCTCGATCATACGGAGGCCCGGACGCAGGATTTCCACATCGCCGCGGAATTTGTTGATGATCAGGCCCTTGATTCTCTGCTGCTCGTCGTCCTCCAGAAGCTTCACTGTTCCGTACAGGGAGGCGAAGACGCCGCCCCGGTCGATGTCGCCGGCCAGCAGTACGGGAGCGTTGGCAATTTTTGCCATTCCCATGTTGACAATGTCGTTGTCCTTCAGATTGATTTCCGCCGGACTGCCCGCGCCCTCGATCACGATAATATCATATTCCTCCGACAGCTTATCGAAGGCCTTCTGAATCTCCGGAATCAGCTGGCGCTTGTTGGCGTAATAATCCATGGCCTTCATATTGCCCAGCACTTCGCCGTTTACGATAACCTGGCTGCCCACGTTACTGGTGGGCTTTAGGAGAATCGGATTCATTTCCACGGTAGGCTCAATGCCTGCGGCCTCCGCCTGCATGGCCTGGGCCCGGCCAATCTCCAGTCCGTCCTTTGTAATATAGGAATTTAATGCCATATTCTGGGATTTAAAGGGGGCTGTTTTGTAGCCGTCCTGCTTAAATACCCGGCAGAGTCCGGCCACCAGAAAGCTTTTGCCCGCATTGGACATGGTTCCCTGCACCATGATTACTTTTGCTTTTTTTCTGTCACTCATGTTCTCACCCAGCTTCTTCCGTTTTTCTTTTCTGAATCAGTTGTTCCGGCGCCGCCTAAGGGCTGCCAGAAGTTTCTCATTTTCCTCATGGCCCCGCACCGCGATCCGGTAATAATCCGGCCCCAGGCCGTGGTAATTGGCGCAGCGGCGAATGAGGATTCCCTCTTCCTCCATCTGGTCTGCCAGCGTCCCGTCTCCGGGAGCCTGGAAGCAGAGATAATTGGCGTGGCCGTCAAAGACGCGCAGTCCCAGCTTCTCCATTTCCGTCCGCAGAAACGCCCGCTCCTTCTCTATCAGGGCTATGGTTTTCTCCCGGAAGCCCTCTGCTCTAAGGGCCGCGATTCCGGCTGCCTGGGCCGGCCCGGACACTGCCCAGGGCTGACCCGCCAGGCGCATCCGTTCCAGAAGCCCGGTATCTGCCGACAGCACATATCCCAGACGCAAGCCCGGAATGGCGTACATTTTCGTAAAGGATTTCAGGATCACAAGATTGGGATACTCCGAAAGCCATTTCACAGCCGAACAGGCTTCCTCCTCTTCCACAAAATCCAGAAAACATTCGTCCAGACAGACGCTCACCGAAAGCTCCTTCGCCCTGTCCAGAAGCTTTTTCACAAGGCTGACCGGCGTCAGGGTTCCGGTGGGATTGTTGGGGTTGCAGAGGAATACCAGATCGTGCTCCTCGCTTAAGCTATCCACATAGCTTTCGGTAATTTCCAGAGTTTTCCCCAATGGGAAGAAATCTATCCCCGTTCCAACCTGGTTCATGGCCTCCTCGTACTCGGCGAAGGCCGGAGCCGTCACCAGCGCCCGCTTCGGACGGAGGGCGTATACCAGTCGGTATATCAGATCCGCGCCGCCGTTGCCGCAGAGAATCCGGTCCTCCGGCTGGCCAAGCTGCTCAGAAAGGGCTGCCCGAAGCTGCCTGCAAAAGGGATCCGGATAATTCAGGGAAGCGTCCAGGCTTTCGATGACAGCCTCCCGGACCCCGGGGGGCATACCGAAAGGATTGATATTGGCGGAGAAATCCAGAAGCTCCGCTTCCCTTCTGCCGCTTCTTTCTGCCGCGCCGCGGATATCTCCGCCGTGTAGAAATGTTGTCATAGCTGATCCTTCCTGAGCACGTCCCGGATTCCCTCCGCGGTATACACCACTGCGCTGGCATAGACCGGAATTCCGGCCTTCTTCGCCGCTTTCTCTGTCACCGGTCCGATACAGATGGCCCGGACGCTCTGTCTCTTCGGCTGTTCTGCCATAGCCGCGAAGGCTTTTACTGCCGACGCGCTGGCAAAGGTGATATAATCCATCTCCGGCAGAAGCCGGTTCAGTTCCTCCGCCTTGCGCTCGTCCCGTTCTGTCCGATATAAAGCCACCGCCTTATAGTCTATACCGGCTGTCTCCAGGGCCTCTGTAAGCTCTGTGGAAGCCTCCTCTGCCCTGAGCAGCAGAAGCTTATCCTCTTTTCCCAGGGTCGGAATCCACTCTGCCGCCAGATCTGCGCTAGAATAACGGCTGGGTACAAAGTCCGCATAGATTCCCGCTGCCTCCAGGGCTTCCCTTGTGCCTGCGCCGATGACGGCGAATTTTACGCCTGCCAGGCTCCGGATATCCTGACGCCGCTCTCTTAATTCCTCCAGGAAAAACTGCACGCCGTTGCTGCTGGTCAGCACCACCCAGGTATACTCCGCGATTCCGGCAAACGCCGCCTCTGTCTCCGGCGTCTGTAAGCGTTTTGTATAAATCAGGCTGAAAGGGATCACTTCTGCCCCGTCCTCCGCCAGCACCTGCCGCTGCTTTTCACACATGGGCTTCGTGCCGGTCAGCAGCACCCGTTTTCCGCGGAGAGGCTTATCCTCCAGCCAGAAAAGCTGCTGCTGCAGGGTCACCACATCGCCCACCACG
This sequence comes from uncultured Anaerosacchariphilus sp., assembly GCA_934402125.1. Classification (GTDB taxonomy): domain Bacteria; phylum Bacillota; class Clostridia; order Lachnospirales; family Lachnospiraceae; genus Laedolimicola. The sequence goes on from CAKRTY010000003.1 coordinate 15,020, forward strand.
GTAATGGCCGGAGTCTCGATCCCTGCCTCCCGGGCCGTATCCGCGATAGAGGAGAGCACCCCTGTCACCACCCGCTGACGGGCCGTGGTTCCGCTCTGTACCACTGCCGCCGGGGTTTCCGGATTCTTTCCGTGGGCAATCAGCTCCGCCGCAATATGGGGAAGATTTTTCAGGCCCATCAGAAAGACCAGGGTTCCCTCTTCCTTCGCCAGCGTGGCGTAATCCAGCACCAGACCGCTCTTATCCGCGCTCTCATGACCGGTAATCACATGGAAGGAGGAAGCAAAATCACGGTGGGTCACCGGGATTCCCGCATAAGCCGGAGCTGCGTAAGAGGAAGACACGCCCGGAACAATTTCAAACTCCACGCCGGCCTTCAGAAGCTCCTGGGCCTCCTCGCCGCCGCGTCCGAAGATAAAGGGATCGCCGCCCTTGACCCGGGCTACATTTTTTCCCTCCAGCGCCTTTTCCACCAGAAGGGCATTGGTCTCCCACTGGCGTAAATGATGGTTGCTCGCGCGCTTTCCGGCATAGATAAGCTCTGCGTCCTCTCTGGCCTCATTTAAAATGGCTCCGCTTGCCAGATTGTCATAGACCAGCACGTCCGCGTGACGGATACACCAGAGCGCCTTTTGTGTCAGCAGTCCCATATCGCCCGGGCCTGCGCCCAGAAGCCAGACCTTGCCCCGCTTCACCTCTCTGGCCAGATTTTCACCCAGAAGACGGGCCTTCAGAAGCTTTTCCTCCCGGCTGTCTGCGCCGGTCAGATCTACTACCGCTTCAGCCCTGCGAAGCCCGGTGCTTCCCTCCGGCGCGTACAGCGCCTGCATCTTCAGGGAACAGGCTTTCGGAACACAAAGTCCCGCTGCCGGGGCGTTACAGCTGCCGCCGATGGCCGACAGGAAGC
>CAKRTY010000004.1 GCA_934402125.1 uncultured Anaerosacchariphilus sp.
ACTACAAGGAGGCCATCGCCGTATCCGGAACCCACGGCAAGACCACTACCACCTCCATGATTTCTACCATCCTGCTGGCTGCGGACGCAGATCCCACCATCTCCGTAGGCGGTATTCTGCCTGCCATCCGCGGAAATATCCGCGTGGGAAATTCCGGGACCTTCCTGACGGAAGCCTGCGAGTACACCAACAGTTTCCTACATTTTTTCCCAACGATTGGAATCATATTAAATATAGAAGAAGACCATCTGGATTTCTTCAAGGATCTGGCTGACATCCGTCATTCCTTCCACCGATTTGCGGGACTTCTGCCCGAATCCGGTCTATTGATTATCAATCACGATATTGACAATTACCGGGAGATCACTGAGGGTCTGGCCTGCCGTGTCGTTACCTTCGGCTCCGCGCCGGATGCGGATTATTCTGCAGATGAGGTAACCTATGATGAATTCGCCCACCCGACCTTCCGGGTTACGAAACACGGCGAAGCAGGAAGCATCTATCACCTGAACGTGCCGGGCGAGCACAACGTGCTGAATGCGCTGGCTTCCATCGCCCTTGCGGATTCCCTGGGTATCCCTGCGGAAACCATTCAAAAGGGTCTGATGAACTTCTCCGGCACCGACCGCCGCTTTCAGTACAAGGGAGAGGTCAACGGCTTCACCATCATTGACGACTACGCCCACCATCCCACGGAGATTAAGGCGACTCTCCAGGCGGCCCGGCACTATCCTCACCGGGACATCTGGTGCGTATTCCAGCCCCATACCTACACCCGGACCAAGGCCTTCTTCGACCAGTTTGCCGAGGCGCTGACCCTGGCCGACCATGTGATACTGGCAGATATCTACGCCGCCCGGGAGACCGACACCCTGGGCATCAGCTCCAGAGACCTGGCCGAACGCGCCCGGGAGCTTGGGGCCGACGCTTACTATTTCCCTTCCTTTGAGGAAATTGAAAAATTTTTATTGAAAAAATGTATCCCCGGCGACCTGTGTATAACTATGGGGGCCGGAAACGTGACAGATATCGGCGAAAACCTGCTTCGGAAATAAGTTATCCACATTATCCACATGCTTTCCCTGGATTTTCCACAGAAAAGCATGTGGATTTTTTTGTGGAAAATCTGTTGACATAAGAATCCCTTTATTTTTTATGTAAATCGCCCATTTATGCCGTTTTTACAGGCATTCCGGGTTTTTTTGACTTCTATCTCCGGTTGCAAATAATTTTTTTCCACAAAGTTATCCACATTATCCACATTTTTAATTATACACATGACCTAAACGCCCCTGTCAAAAAAAGCCTGTTCTCTTTTTCCGAATTCTATGCTACAATACAAAGGTGTAAAAGATACCGGCAAAGCCGGTTTTTCGCGGGTTTTGCGCGATATCTAAAAGAGGGATTGCTATGAGCGGATTTGTATTATGCGGAGACGGCGACCGGGGCCACACCCTGGTTCCGAATCTCTTTCTGGACAACTATATGCCGGAAGCCAACGGCGAATATGTGAAGATTTATCTTTATCTTCTGCGCTGTCTGAAATCAGACGCCCGGGAGCTGTCCATTGAGCTCATTGCCAATAAATTCGAGCATACGGAAAGCGATGTGAGACGGGCCCTGAATTACTGGGAACGCATGAATCTTCTGAAGCTTCAGTATGACAATGCCCGGAACCTGACCGGGATCCAGATCGTAACTGACCCGGAGAATTCTTCCGACAACAAGGAAGCTTCTGAGCCTGCCGGACAGACTGTCCGGACTGTTCCGGAGACTGCCGCGGAGCCTGTCTCCCAGAGCCTTCCAAAGGATCCGCTGACGCCGGAGGAAGCACAGCAGCTTCTGTTTATCTGTGAGCAGTATCTGGGCAAGCCCTTAAGCTCTACAGAAGTCAGCAAGCTTCTCGATCTTCACGATATCTTCGGCTTCAGTCCCGCCCTGATTGAATATCTGGTGGAATATTCCGTATCCGGCGGACACAAAAGTATTCACTACATAGAAGCTACGGCAAGGGCCTGGCATCAGGCCGGCTGTACCACCGTCACCCAGGCAAAAGAACAGACCACCATTTACAACCGGGCTTATTTTAAGATTCTGAAGGCCTTCGGCGTCACCGGACGTCATCCCGTGGAGGCAGAGATTGCCTGCATGGATAAATGGTTAAAGGACTATGGCTTTTCCCTGGAGCTGATCCTGGAAGCCTGCAGCCGCACCATGGCCGCTATTCACCAGCCCAGCTTTCCCTACACGGATAAGATTCTGACCTCCTGGCAGAAGCAGGGCGTTAAAGCTCTGGCGGATGTACAGGCCTCTGACCAGAACCGGAACGCCCGGAAGGCCCAGCCTGAAACGGCTGCTGCGCCCAGGAAAGTGACTGCACCCAACCGTTTCCATAACTTCCAGGAACGGGATTATGATTTTAAGGAGCTGGAAAAGCAGCTCATTAACCAATAACCGGAGGACGCCTTATGTCTCTTATGAATACCCAATATGATTCCATCATGCGCATATACGCGGCCCGGCAGGCCAGAAGCCGTCAGGAGTACGAAGAGCGCATGGAGCAGATTCAGAAGGATGTCCCTGAGCTCTCCGCTCTGGATGCCGATATTACAGCCTGTCAGGCCGCTCTGGTGCGTTCTGCCATAGAGGAGAATCCGAAAGGCCAGGCAGCCCTCAGAAGCCGTCTGAAGGCCCTTCAGGCACAGCGTACCGACCTTCTCTCCGCCCACGGACTGACTCCGGAATCCCTGAAGCCCGTTTATGTCTGCCCGGATTGTAGGGATACCGGTTACATCGGTACAGAGAAATGTCACTGCTTTCTCCAGGCTGAGATCAACCTTTTATATCATCAGTCTAATTTAAATGAAATTTTAAAGCAGGAAAACTTTGACACTTTCTCTTATAACTGGTATGATGGCGATGACAGGGAATCCATGCGGCGCACCGTAGCGGAAGCCCGGCTTTTTATTGAACAGTTTGATACGCAGTTTCAGAACCTGCTCCTTCTGGGAGCCGTCGGTACCGGCAAGACCTTTCTGTCTAACTGTATCGCGAAGGAACTGATGGACAGCTGCCATTCCGTAGTCTATCTGACTGCCTTTCAGCTTTTCGATCTGCTGTCCAAGGCAGCCTTCGGAGCGGACCGGAATGCATCGGATTATTCGCAGACCTATCCCTATCTTTTTGACTGTGATCTGCTAATCATCGATGATCTGGGAACAGAGTTGCCCAACTCCTTCACCGTATCCCAGTTCTTTCTCTGCGTCAACGAGCGGATTCTCCGGAAGAAGTCCACACTGATTTCCTCCAACCTGGATATGGAAGCCCTGCGGAGCGTTTATTCGGAGCGTACTCTGTCGCGTATCATCAGCAGCTATACCATCCGGCAATTGCCCGGAAGCGATATTCGAATTAAGAAAAAATTATATCATACTAATTCATAAATTTATGGAGGTAACTATTATGTTATTGCAGCGCAGCCAGCGTGTTCTTGAAACTATTCCTGTTGGGTCTCTGGGTCTGATCCCCTTAAAGAGCTGTGAGGAGCTTGGCAAAAAGGTCAACGACTACCTGGTCGACTGGCGTCACAGCAATGATCTGGAGCACAAGTCCAACATTGCGTTCACAGGATATGAGCGGGACTCTTACCTTATTCAGGCCAACACACCCCGTTTCGGTTCCGGTGAAGGTAAAGGTGCTATCAAAGCTTCTGTCCGCGGAAATGACCTGTATCTGATGGTAGATGTATGCAACTACAGTCTCACCTACAATCTGTACAACTATACCAATCACATGTCCCCGGATGACCATTTTCAGGATCTGAAGCGTGTCATCGCTGCTATCGGCGGAAAAGCCCGCCGTATCACGGTCATTATGCCTTTCCTCTACGAGAGCCGCCAGCATAAGCGTAGCTCCCGTGAGTCTCTGGACTGCGCGCTGGCCCTGCAGGAGCTGGTTGCCATGGGTGTTGAGAACATCATTACTTTCGAGGCGCACGATCCCCGTGTACAGAACGCTATCCCCCTTCACGGCTTTGAGACTGTAACTCCGGCTTATCAGCTGGTTAAGGGACTCTTGAACAGCACTCCGGGACTGACCATCGACAGCGATCATATGCAGGTTATCAGCCCGGATGAAGGCGGTATGTCCCGCGCTGTCTATCTGGCCAACGTCCTCGGTCTGGATATGGGTATGTTCTATAAGCGCCGGGATTACACTCATGTCGTGAACGGCCGTAACCCCATCGTAGCCCATGAATTCCTGGGTTCCGATATCCAGGGTAAGGACATGATCATCGTAGACGATATGATCTCCTCCGGCGAGAGCATGATCGAGGTTATGAGAGAACTGAAAAAGCGCGGCGCCAACCGCATCTTCGTCTTCTGTACCTTTGCCCTGTTTACCAACGGTCTTGCCGAATTTGACAAGGCACACGAGGAAGGCCTGCTGACCAAGCTGTTCTCCACTAACCTGGTATATCAGACTCCGGAGCTCTTAAGCCGTCCGTATTATGTAAACTGCGATATGAGTAAGTACATTGCTCTGCTCATCGACACCCTGAACCACGACGTCTCCATCAGCGACCTCTTAGATCCCTACGACAGAATCCAGGCGTTGCTAGCACGTTACCAGAAGGGTGAGCTGGAGCGCTAAGATAAGATACGATAAAAAGTGCCGCATGATTTATACAAATCATGCGGCACTTAATCTTACACCTTAAACCGGTATCCCACGCCCCATCGCCGTGCGCGTAGCACTTTATTCCTGCGGAGCAGACTATATGGGGCTCGTTTTGTTAGACCTTGAATCTGTATCCAACGCCCCATATCGTCTCGATATACTGGGGCTTCGCGGAATTCACCTCTATTTTCTCACGAATTTTCTTAATATGCACCGTCACTGTCGCAATATCTCCCACGGAATCCATATCCCAGATTTTCCGGAACAGCTCCTCCTTGGTAAATACATGGTTCGGATTCTCCGCCAGGAAGGTCAGCAGATCGAATTCCCGGGAAGTGAAGTTCTTTTCTTCCCCGTTGACCCAGACCCGGCGGGCGGTTTTGTCAATCTTGATGCCGCGGATCTCGATAATACTGTTCTCCTTTACATTGCTGCTTACCAGGCGCTCGTAACGGTTCAGGTGGGCCTTTACCCGGGCCACCAGCTCGCTGGGACTGCAAGGCTTGGTCATGTAATCATCCGCGCCCAGACCCAGACCCCGGATCTTGTCGATGTCGTCCTTCTTAGCAGAAACCATAATAATCGGAATATTTTTCACTTCCCGAATCTGACGGCAGATTTCAAAGCCGTCCACACCCGGCAGCATCAGATCCAGAATCACCAGATGGAATTCCTCTTCCAGCGCTTTCTTAAGACCGAGAGTGCCGTCCGACGCAATTTCAACCTCAAAGCCGCTCAGTTCCAGATAATCCTTCTCCAGATCCGCAATGGCTTCTTCATCTTCTACAATCAAAATTTTACTCATGTTGCCGGTACCTCCTGATATTTTCTAAGAACAAAATACATGACTGTTCCTGTATGTTCCTTGCTTGTAGCCCACACCTTGCCGCCGTGATCTTCGATAATCTTTTTTACGATAGACAGGCCGATGCCGCTTCCTCCCTTGGAGGAATTGCGGGACGCGTCCGTCCGGTAGAAGCGGTTGAAAATCAGCGGCAAATCCTTGGTGGCAATGCCCTTACCGTTGTCCTCAATCTCTACCTGGATAAAATCGCCCACATCCTTCACGCGGATGTTGATATAGCCCTTGGGCTTGTCGATGTATTTAATCGAATTGCTGACAATATTGTTGATGACCCGCTTAATCTGCTCCGCGTCCGCGATGACCTGCACATCCTCATCCACATAATTGAAGTAGGCCAGCTCAATATTCTGCTCCTCCAGCTCCAGGGAAAGCTCCTCCACGCAGTCCGCGAAGTAGGCGTTCACATTGATGTGGTCGAAGGTGTAGGGAATGCGGTTCGTGTCGATCTTGGAATAGAAGGTCAGCTCGTTAATCAGCCGTTCCATGTCATTGGCCTTATTGTAAATGGTACGGATATACTTCTCCTGCTTCTCCGGCGTATCCGCCACGCCGTCCATGATTCCCTCCACGTAGCCCTTGACTGCCGTAATCGGCGTCTTCAGATCATGGGAAATATTGCTGATCAGCTCCTTATTCTGCCGTTCCGACTCCAGCTTTTCCTCAGAAGACTCCTTCAACCGACGCCGCATTTCCTCAAAATCCGTACAGAGCTCACCAATCTCGTCATCACCGCCCGCCGGCATTTCAAAATCCAGATTTCCATCCGTAATCTTCTTGGTAGCCACCTGCAGATGGTGGATGGGCGTTACAATGCTCTTATAGATCCAGGCCGTCAGAATCAGGCTGGTGAAAACCAGAATGATAACCAGCACCAGGACGCTGTCTACCACCATAGATTCCACCTCCGGAATCATGCTGCCGATGGAGGTCACGATAAAGGCCGTTCCCCGGGTTCCGTCGCTGAAGGAGAAATCCAGCTGCTTCACCAGAGCCTGCAGATTCCCGCCGATATAAGTCCCCACATCCTGATCCGAGTTATGGGTCCGGTAATCCGGAAGGCTGTCCAGCAGCTCCTCCTGGTCAAAGTCGTTATCATTTCCCACAAAAATATACGTATCTGCCTTTCTTACCACAAGAAAGGAATAGCGCGCTTCCAGATCCAGATTCAGGGAATCCAGATATTCCGCATCCAGAAAGGCGTCCGGATCGGTTCCCGCCTTGGCCTTCATTCCCGCATAGGCGTCCCTGGTAATCCGGCTCAGCATGGCCGGCGTATTGGACAGGGTCTCATAGCTGGTATTTTCTATGCCATAGAGCCTCTTCACCGCGCTCATCTGGTAACGGCTGATACCGAAAAAAGCCAGTGAAGTAAACATAATCGGCGCCAGAATCAGTATCAGAAAAGTAATCAGAAGTTTCGTCTTTAATTTCATGGGAATCCCTCTTTTTTGTTGCTCAGTTTCCAAAAACAGCCGCCCGCTCCGGGGACATCAGCACAGTTCCGGTTCCCCGATACACAACGGTGTAATCCTTTTCCGTAAACAGCTTTGACAGATCACAGGCCAGAAATTCCTCCGCCCAGTGCGCCATATAGACCACATCCGGGAATTTATCCGGGTGCAGCGCGTAATAATCCCACAGCTGGGTGCTTCCCTCGTGAACCTGCCAGGTAGAATAATTGCCGCAGCCCGCGTCCGTGTAGAGATAGATCCAAGGGGCCACGCCCACCACCATCAGCTCATCCTTTTCCGTCAGGTCCAGCATATCGATCTCGCCCAGTACCTTCCCATACCACTCCGCCATCTCCGGCGTCGTGTATACACCCTTCAGGGGACCCCGCTTCATCTGCGCCGTCAAAGCCCAGCTCCGCTCGTCGCCCCAGTCGTAGGTCATTCTGAGCCAGAAGGTTCCCGCAAACTGCACCAGCACCACGCAGGCCACGCACAGAATCACCGCCTGGTAACGCCCTCGCTGTCTCTGCCGCTCCTCTTTTACCCAGTCTGCCACAAAAATCAGTCCCACGCAGGAGCACATCCCGTAGGCTACGCTCAGGGTTACGATCCCCGTATTGGTGGCATACTGTACAATCATAGTAAATAACATAGCCGGAAGATACCAGCCGTAAAATAGCCGTTTTTCCCGATGCCCCGTCACCAGATAAGCCTCCAGGCACCAGAAAGCCAGGGGCAGCATCTGATAATTCACGGTAATATGCTCAAACACAAAGCCATAGTAAATCAGATAGGGTACCACGCAAAAAGAAGCCAGAAACATATAGATCCAAGCATGCTCACAGCGTTTTTTATCCAGCCAGGTAGCCCCATATACAAAGGCCAGCCCCACGAACATCCAGCGGTAATTCTTAAAGCACAGGTAAAAATACCGTCCGGTCTTATAGAGATATCCCTCCTGGTGCTCGGAATCTCCTACGATGTGCGGCACATTGGCCAGCACCTCTGCCAGGGTTCCGCGCTGAAATACAAAGGCAAGGAACAGCACCAGGATAATTCCCGCTCCCAGAGTCATCCAGAGGAAGTTCTGAAACTGCAATGCACCCTCCGGCCGGGCTCCCCGCTTTCTGTGCCGTAGGGTTACCACCAGGCAGAGCAGGCCGTAAGCCACATACATCAGGATGGCGAAGGGGTTGGCCAGTACGACCACCGCCATCAGGATTCCGCACAAGATATATTCCGGCACCGAATGCTCCATATCTGCCGAAAGCACCGCCAGCAGGACCGGCAGAACCCCAAACTCAATGGAATTATAGGACATGGCACAGATACTGAAGGGCGCGAAAATCGCAAACAACAGCGCCGGGCCAAAGGACGCGTACCCTCTTCTCTGGAATCGCAGATAGAAAAACAGGGTCAGCGCACCCGCATACGCCAGATACAGAAACCGGCTGGCCATAACGATTCCCTCCGTGGATCCCAGACCCGTCCGAATCAGGCTGTAGATGGGATGCAGCAGAAAGGAACAGAGCTGTTGGGTCGGATTCCATTCGTCAATGAGAACCTTTTCTCCCCGGAAAATCCGCTCAGAACAGCCGATGAAATACATTTCATCGGCTGTATTAAAGCCCCAGAAGCTCCTTATGATAAAAACAACCTGCAGCAGAAGAAACAGACCTATAAAAACCAGGTGCTGACGCCTGCGGTCTGTCTGTGTGGCCCGAATCATGCCTTACCTGCGCAGCCGCACATCTTCATGCGTGTTTCCACAATCTCTTTTACATGCTCCATCGCTACCTTGCCGTATTTCTTCGGATCGAAGGCGTCCGGATTGGCTGCCAGGAATTCCTTTACGCCGTCGGTATAAGCGATACGAAGCTCGGTCGCGAAGTTTACCTTGCAGATACCGCGCTTAATGCTCTCTACCACAGCCTCCTCAGAAAGACCGCTTGCGCCGTGCAGTACCAGCGGAATGTCTACGACCTTCCGGATCTCTGCCAGACGATCCAGATCCAGCTTCGGTACTCCCTTGTATACGCCGTGGGCAGTTCCGATGGCTACCGCCAGGGATGTTACGCCGGTGCGCTCCACGAATTCTTTTGCCTCCAGCGGATCGGTATAGCCATTGCCCTCACCGCCGTCCAGATCGTCCTCTTTTCCTCCGACCTTTCCAAGCTCTGCTTCTACCGGGATTCCGGAGGGTCTGCAGGCGTCTGCCACAGCCTTTGTTATCGCGATATTTTCTTCAAACACATTGTGGGAACCGTCAATCATGATGGATGTATAGCCTGTCCGCAGGGCGCGCATAGCCAGGTCAAAGCTGTCGCCATGATCCAGGTGCAGACACACCGGAACGCTTGCCCGCTCCGCTGCTGCCTTTACATTTGCCAGATACATATCCAGTCCCGCATACTTGATGGTGGACGGTGTGGTCTGCATCATCAGCGGCGCCCGAAGTTCCTCTGCCGCAGCAATAACCGCCATTACCATTTCCATATTCTCCACATTGAAAGCGCCTACTGCGTAGCCGCCCTTCTGTGCGTCTAAAAGCATCTTTTCTGATGTAACAAATGACATGATCGTTCCTCCTCGTGATGATTTCCTTTTTTATATTCTATATCATACCCCGTATTCCCAAAAAGTGCAATCATTTCCGCTTCTGTCTTCTGATCCAAAAGAGGCACAGCGCTTTTGCGCCGTGCCTCCTGAAACAACATGTTTAATCGAATTAACGGATGGTCTTATACAGCGGTCCGTATGCCTTGCATGCGCGGAAATCCTGTCCCTCTTTGTCCATACCGAATGCATTCCATGCTGCCGGACGGAAGATCTCCTCCTCCGGAACATTGTGCATGCATACCGGGATTCTCAAGATGGAGCAAAGGGTAATCAGGTCTGCGCCGATATGGCCGTAGCTGATAGCGCCATGGTTTGCGCCCCAGTTGTTCATCATATCGTAAGCGGTCTTGAATGCGCCCTCGCCTGTGCAGCGCGGTGCGAACCATGTGCAGGGCCATGTATAGTCTGTTCTCTTCCACAGAGTATCGGATACATCATCCGGCAGGTTAATGGTCCAGCCCTCTGCAATCTGCAGAACCGGTCCAAGTCCTTTTACAAGGTTCAGACGAATCATGGTAGCCGGCATCTCAGCTCTGGTCAGGAAACGGGAGGAGAATCCGCCGCCACGGAAGTAGCCGTTGTCAGCTGCGTTCCAGGTGGTTGCTTCCATAATCTTCTTCTGATCCTCTTCGGTTACGTCCCACCACTGCTTCATGGTACCGTTGCCATTCTCATCCTTTACCTCGCCGCAAGCGTCCAGACAGCATGCGCCGGAGTTGATCAGATGAATAAAGCCGTCAGCCTCTTTTGCCTTGCCTTCCAGATCATAGCCGGTAACTCTCTTTACTGCATCTCCGCTCCAGTAGGTACGAACATCCGCGAACATCTGAGCGCGGCCGGTCAGAAGCTTCATGAACATCATGCCCAGTCCGTTCAGTACGTCGTTCTCGGTAGCCAGGATGTACGGCTCTCTTGCGCCTTCCCAGTCGAAGGAGGTGTTCAGCATTGCCTCTGCAAAGTCTCCGTTGGGATAGAAGTCTGTCCACTGTCTCTGTCCCTGGAAGCCTGCTGCCAGAGCGTTGTGTCCGATAGCTTCCTCGGAGAACTTCGGATCCAGGTTATCGCAGCCGTTCATCAGTTCCTTGATGATCACTGCCATCTTCACTACGAACTCAAACTGCTCTTCCTTCTGCTCCTCGCTCATCTGAAGCTCGGGCGGGTTCTTGTCAAAGCCGATGGTACAGGTCTCTTTTGCCCACTTCAGAGCCTTCTCAAACTCCTCGTGGTCATAGATACCCTCTGTCATACGACGGATGATTTCAACCTCATCTACAGACTCCACACGCATTCCCAGGTATTCCTCGATGAATTCCGGGCTGATGATGGATCCGCCGATACCCATGGTAACGGAACCGATCTGCAGGTAGGATTTTCCTCTCATGGTAGCTGCTGCAACTGCCGCGCGGCCGAAGCGAATCAACTTTGCCTTTACGTCCTCCGGGATGGTCTCATCGTCCGCATCCTGAACGTCATGTCCGTAGATACCGAATGCCGGAAGTCCCTTCTGTGCATGGGTAGCCAGTACGGAAGCCAGGTATACAGCACCCGGTCTCTCGGTAGCGTTCAGTCCCCATACGCCCTTGATGGTCAGCGGATCGGTATCCATGGTCTCGGAACCGTAGCACCAGCAGGGAGTAACGGTCAGGGTAATATCTACGCCTGCCTTGCGGAACTTGTCTGCACATGCTGCCGCCTCACCTACACGTCCGATGGTGGTGTCTGCGATTACAACCTTTACCGGCTCGCCGTTGGAATAACGAATATTTTCCTCAAACAGCTTCGCTGCTGCCTTTGCCATACCCATCGTCTGCTCTTCCAGGGATCCTCTTACGTCAAGAGCTCCTCTTCTTCCGTCGATAGTAGGACGAATACCAATTACCGGATAATCCCCAATTAATCTGCTTTTTGCCACTTTTTTAACCCTCCATTTTTTGTAAAATAGATTTTCACGTTTCTGATGATCACATTATATAACACTTTATAAAAAAATGCACGTAATTTTCTGTTATGATATGGACATTTTTTGTGCTAATTGTTATACTTCTTCTATATAAAAGAAACATCTTTTATTACATTCGACCGATAATTTGTGTGGCAGGAGATTCTTTATTATGAAAGCTTTCCATGAAGTGCGAAATTACGATTCTGACTATATGGTCTGGCATTCCCGGTATGACAATATCGGGTTTCTGGCCCACTGGCATAAGGAAATCGAGCTGATCTATGTCCGCTCCGGTTCCTGTTCCCTAAGCATTACCGATCAGACCTTTCTGGCCCGGGCCGGGGATCTGGCTATCTGCGAGAGCGGTATGATTCACTACAGCAATTCCCACGGCATGGACAACTCTCTGGATTTCATCATTTTTGACACCTCAATTCTGGGACCGATTTTTCAGAATCCCGGCTTTACGCACCCTCTGGTCACCCGGGAGGAATTGGAAGCCTGCGGGCTGTCAGAACGTCTGCGCGCGCTCATCGCCACGGTTTCCCGTGAACTGGAACAGAAGCAGCCCTTCTATCAGGAAGTGGTCACTTCTTCCCTCCAGACCTTCTGGGCGCTGCTGAAACGCTATCACCCCCGGAATGAGCCGGGGCAACTGCCGGACGACCGTCGTTCCCGTACTCTGGGGGAATTGCAGGAGTTGCTTTCCTACATGGACACACACTATGCAGACAACATCACTCTGGAATACGCCGCTTCCCGGATGAATTTCAGCAACAGTCATTTTTCCAAGACATTCAAGAAACTCATGGGTATCAATTTTGTGACCTATCTGAATCTGGTTCGTGTGGAGCAGGCGGCGTCACAGCTTCGGAACACCGAAAACAAGATTACCGACATCGCCCTGTCCTGCGGTTTCAATAACATCCGCACCTTCAACCGGGTTTTCAAGGATATCACCGGCTGCACCCCTTCCGAGTTTCTGCTGCTGGCTGATCCAAATGTATACAAAAGAACCTACTATAACCGTCGTTCAGGGGAAAAGGAATATGTGAAAAATGATTCCTTAACCCTTGTAAAAAATCATCCGTAAAAGGAGGTCCCACTATGGCAGAACACCCCACTCTGATTCGTAAACGACTGATTCCCCTGGAAACCCTTCGTCTGGAGAAGGATGTGATCGTCCATCAAAGTGACCGGCTGCTGGTCACCAAATGGACCACCATCAAGCCAAAAAAAGAGCTGCATCACGGCGCTTCCTGTTTTCTTTTGAAAGAAGGCTGGAAGGTCAGCCGTTTTCTGGACCACCAGGGCAATCTGATCTGCTGGTACTGTGATATCATTGCCACCAACTACGATGCTGCTACGGACACCTTTACCTTCACCGATCTGCTGGCGGATGTGCTGATTTATCCTTCCGGTCTGATTAAGGTGGTGGATCTGGACGAACTGGCCGATGCCGTTGAGAAAAAGCTGATTACCACCGAGCAGCTTCTGGATTCTCTTCGGAAGCTGGACGCTTTGCTTCGGCTGATTTACGATGGAGCCCTGCTTCCGGCACTGGAGAACTACTGGCCGGAGGACTGAAATTTTTACAAAATAGAATCCTGCTCTGCAGGATTCTCCGCCTGCGGCGGGTCGCTTTAGCGACATCATTCCATTCCGCCGCAGTGCGATCCCCCGGAGGGGCTTTTTGCTCTATAGGAATCATAGCTTTCGCACTTTAACGTAACACAGTATTTCCTATAGAGCAAAAAAGTGTCAATATGTGAAAAAGAAGTTTTTATTATCTTCATTTCACATATTGACACTTTTTATTTTATCTCTGCTTTCTTACACTTCCAGTGTAATCTGCCGCTCTGTATGATGATAGGGCACCAGCTCCACACCAGCGGAGCGGAACATCCGCTTGGACGCCAGCGTGGCCGGAGTATCCGCATATTTGTCACAGGCATAAACCACGGTCTTCAGTCCTGCCTGAATAATCGCTTTCGCGCATTCATTGCAGGGGAACAGCGCCACATAGATCTTGGCACCCTCCAGGCTTCCGCCCCGGTAATTGAGAATCGCGTTCAATTCCGCATGGGTCACAAAGGGATACTTGGTATCATTGCTTTCTCCGGTTCTTCCCCAGGGAAATTCATCGTCGTCACAGCCCTTTGGAAAGCCGTTGTAGCCCATGGACAGAATCTTGTTGTCCTGGCTGACGATACATGCGCCCACCTGGGTATTGGGGTCCTTGGACCGCATCCCCGAAAGCAGCGCCACACCCATAAAATATTCATCCCAGCTGATGTAATCCTGCCGCTTTTCTCCCATGCCTTTACCTCCGCCAATTTTATTTGGTTCCGAAAATACGGTCTCCGGCATCGCCCAGACCCGGAACAATGTAACCATTCTCATTCAGATGCTTATCCAGGGCTCCGATATAGATATCCACATCCGGATGTGCCTCCTGCAGCTTCTTTACGCCTTCTGGAGCGGCAATGATGCACAGGAAGCGCATATTCTTTACGCCACGGTTCTTCAGCATCTGGATAGCTGCAATAGCAGAACCGCCGGTAGCCAGCATCGGGTCTACCACAAATACGTCTCTCTCATCACAGTCCTTCGGAATCTTGCAGTAATACTCTACCGGCTCCAGAGTCTCTTCATTTCTGTACAGTCCGATATGTCCTACCTTTGCGGAAGGAATCATGGTCAGAACGCCTTCTACCATACCCAGGCCTGCCCGGAGAATCGGAATTACTGCCAGCTTCTTTCCTGCCAGTTCCTTTACTGTAGTTGTGCAGATAGGAGTATCCACCTCCACATCCTGAAGCTTCAGATCCTTAGTTGCCTCATAGGTGATAAGAGAACCGATCTCACTGATCATGTCACGGAATTCTCTGGTACCGGTTTCCTTTCTGCGGATAATACCGATTTTATGCGCTATCAGCGGGTGATCCATAACTACTACTTTTGACATTTCTTTCGTCTCCCTTTTTTATAATAATTTTTATTCGTGCTCAATCTTTGCAATTCTTCTGGCGTGACGCTCTGCTCCGGAAAACGGCGTGTTCAGAAAAGTATCCACAATCTTAACTGCCAGCCCCGGTCCTACCACGCGGCCGCCCATAGCCAGAATATTGGCGTCATTGTGCAATCTTGTAGCCTCCGCGCTGAAGCAGTCACTGCACAATGCCGCGCGGATTCCCTTATAACGGTTCGCGGTAATAGAGATTCCGATTCCTGTTCCACAGATCAGGATTCCCTTTTCACACTCTCCACTCAGGATGGACTCTGCCACCATTTTCGCGTAATCCGGATAATCCACTGCGTCTTTCGCATTATCGCAACCGAAGTTTTTGTATTCCAGACCATTTTTGTCCAGATACGCAATCACTTCCTGCATCAGTTCATATCCGCCATGATCACAGCCTAATGCTATCATTTGTTTGTCCTCCTATGATTTTTTCATTTAGCAGGCTGCTATCTCTGTCAGCCCGCAGTTCTGAACAAATTATATCACCTTTTTTCAGGAATAGCAACGAATTGTTGTCCGCATTTCTTTTGTATTATGTAAACTTATTTTCGTTCAGATATTTCAGAATTCCCAGATGGACCGCCCACATCAGTTTTCTCTGATATTTCTCGTCCTGAAGCTTCTTACACTCTTCCCAGTTGCTTAAGAAACCACATTCCACAATGACCGTAGGTACCTATGTATTCTTCAGCAGATAGTAGGTGTCATTGGCCTTTGCCTGCCGGTGATTGGAAGGATCCGCCACCCGGATCAGCTCCTTTTGCAGAATTTGGGCCAGCTTCTCACTCTCCCTGGAGGTCTTGTAATAGAAGACCTGAGCGCCGTGGATCTCCTCCCCGTGATAGCTGTTCTGATGAATACTCACCACACAGACCGGTTTTTCCCGATTAATCAGCTCGCAGCGCCGCCGCATATCCTGCACCTTTTTATTGGAGGTATGCTCATCGTACAGGCCGCCCGCGTCCTCCCTGGTCATCCGTACCTCCACATCCTGCTGCTCCAGCATTTCCCGCAGGGAAAGGGCCATTTTCAGATTCAGATCCTTCTCCTCCGTCCCGTCCACCCCGATTTTTCCGGGGTCATCTCCTCCATG
>CAKRTY010000005.1 GCA_934402125.1 uncultured Anaerosacchariphilus sp.
AGCGCTCGGATTTTTCACCCAGGACACGGATGTAGTCCTTCACATCCTCCGGCAGATTTTCCTCCTGCTTCAGGATGTCCACGTAGCTGACGATGGAAGTCAGGGGCGTCTTGATGTCGTGGGACACATTGGCCACCAGCTCCACCTTCATGCGTTCGCTTTTCGTGCGCTCCCGGATGGCCGCCTCCATGCCCTCCTGGATGCTATTCAGGTCCTCCGCCGCCGCTTTCAGATCACTGTCCTCCGGCAAAGACAGCGCATTTCCCATATCGCCGCCCCGGACGGCTCCGATCTGCTCCGTCAGTGCGCCCAGATCTTCGGCCAGTCTGCGTACACGGTTCATATAAAAGAAGCCCACAAATGGAATCAGGGAGCGCCGCTGCCATTTCACCAGCTTTTTCTGCACGGGCTGCTTCAGATCCCGGGTTCGAATACTGCGCCGCAGACGGCCGATCACACTCTTCTGCTGTCCTTTATTCCGGCGCAGATCGGTGACGCCCAGATACAGCGGCCAGAAGATTAGGAACCAGTAGGTGAACATCCCGTCCAGATTGGACGCCAGGTAATCCCGCGCTGATGCCGCATAATCCTGGATTCCATAAGAAACGACCCATCCCAGGCTGAAACCGCTCCAGGCTAAAAATTCATCTATGAAGCGCAACATCAAATAAATCGGAAGGACGAAGAAGAACAGCAGCTTGATTTCCAACCAGAATTTCCCAGTCCATTCGATGATGATTTCCCTACCTGCCCTTCGCGGCTTCCGTAGCGCCCACGCCAGAAGTAACAAAAGGAGAGCCGCCGCCAGACCGGCTTCGCTGCGTACCAGCTGCCGTCTATCTACCGCCAGACTCTCCTTCAGACGGTAGAGGACGCCGCCATATCGGTTGGTTCCGTTTGTGCCGCTGACCACATAGAGCTTTGGCTCCTTCGCCGCTGCCAGATAGACTGCGATTGCTTTCGCCTCATCCCCGGCTGTGAAATTCTGATAACCCGGCACGGCCCAGCGGCTGTTTTCCCGGTAGATCCCGTCGCCGTAGACGTCCACCATCTGGCCGTCCTTTTCCATGGCTACCTTGCCGTCACCGTCTTTATTGTAGATCAGCTGAAAATTATACTCCTCCGCCGGGATCCAAGACGCGAAATCCATGCCGATGCTGGCATTTTCCGCGTCCAGTCCGTCGATGTTCGTATAGGTCAGTTTTCCGTCTTTAAACACCGCGTAACGCAGGTTCTGGTCGGCTTTCATTTCCTCCAGATAGGCATTAAAATCCGCCGTGCTGTATCCGCCTGCTTCTGTGGCTGCCTCTTCATAGCTCATGGATCCTGAGTAACCAGACGTCCACCATTCGGATATGACCGTACCGCTATCCTCTGTGACCGTATCTGCCGCATAAGAATCATACCGATAGCCGGAATCGCTGTAGCTGTACTGATAGCCCATCCAGTCCTTTCCCTTGAGTCCGATGCCGATCAGATCCTCCAGCCGATTCGACATGGTCGTGGCAAATTCCTGCGTTTTCTGATAATCGGACTGCCGCAGATCCGTGTTCGAAATCAGTGTCAGCATGGAAATGAAGTTGTAAATCAACAGCGTCATTCCCAGAAAGAAGGCAAGCATGCCTATCCAGATTTTAGATTTTTTCCATTTTGTATCCAATTCCCCACACCACCTTTAAATATTCCGGTTCTTTCGGATTGAGTTCGATCTTTTCGCGAATGCGGCGGATATGTACCATGACCGTATTCTCCGGCGCGTAGGCTTCCTCCTCCCAGACCCGACGGTAAATCTCCTCCGCCGGGAAGACGCGGCCCCGATTCATCATCAGAAGCTCCACAATCTTCGTCTCGGTGGCGGTCAGCCGCACCGGCTCTCCGTCCGCGTACAGGGTCCGTTCGGACTGGCGATAGGTGAGACGGCCATTTCGGATCTCGTCCCCGGACACGCCTGCGTGGATGTCACCCAGCATGGTATACCTGCGCAGCTGGCTTTTTACCCGGGCTGCCAGCTCCTGGGGATGAAAGGGCTTCGCCACGTAATCGTCGGCGCCCATGGACAGGCCTAAGATTTTGTCGGTCTCCTCGCTTTTGGCGCTGAGGACGATGATCGGGATATTTTTCCGCTCCCGGATTTTCATGACAGCGGACAATCCGTCCAGGCGCGGCATCATCACATCCATGAGGATGAGCTGCACCGGCTTTTCCACCGCCAGTTCCAGGGCCTGTAGGCCGTCGTAGGCCTTCAGCACCTGATAACCCTCTTTTTCCAGAAGCACTGCAATGGCTCTCACAATCTCCCGGTCGTCGTCTACTACCAGTACGCATTCGTTCATATTTGCTCTCTCCTTTTCCGGTGGTTTCAGGATACCCTTTCTTTCTTACGGGACACCGGAGGATTTTCTTACAGCTTTCTTACAATCTCAAATCTTTTTCATTGACCGGATTGTAGAAAATCTGTACCCGCTCGATATAGGGTGCACCCTCCACGGAAATCAATTCGCCGCGCTTTAAGCCTGCCAGTACCTTATCCTTGGCTTCCATGATATTCCGGAAGTCGCTTTCCTCTGCATTCTTCCATCTGCATCGAAGCTCCAGAGTCGGTGTAATTGTCTCATTCCAGGTATCTGCTTCTTCGTCGTAATATTCATCTTCCTGCATGAATGCCTCTACCTGTGGCTCCACCATGTTTTTATTATAAGTAACGCGGAAAAGTACCGTATTTTCCGGAATGCTCTCATCGGCTTTCAGCTCCGGCTCCACATCCCAGCAGCCATCCAGCTCCCAGACGCCCTGCTCCGGGTCGATTTCCCTGCTGATCTCTTTGGTAGCCGTGTCTATCTTGCCAACCACCTCCGTACCGCCGTAGGCCAGGCTTGAAAATTCTCCGAAGGCCACGCCCGCGCCGATGCCGGACAGCAGGATGCCGCCGCAAAAGATGCCGATGGTTATTTTATGAAATCTGGTCATATTCATCCTCCTCTGTTTCCATGTCCTCGTCTGTGAAATCGTCCTCGTCGGGTTCTTTTTCTTCGATATCTCCCACTTCCGGCTCTCCGTACGTATCGTCCTCATTTTCCGGGGCGACGGTTTTCTCTGCGTTCTTTTTCCGGCGAATCAGGCCCCAGGCCGCGCAGGTCAGCGCGCCACCGCAGAGCAGGCCGCCAAGACTCATCCATGTCACGCCGATGAGCGGATATCCCTGGAAGCAGAGAATCAAGAACGCGCCAAAACAGAAGATGGCTGCGATGGTTCCCAGGCCTAAGCAAACCACAGCGCAGAACCAGAATACATTCCAGCAGAGGCGCACACCCCAACGTAGCAGGTCCCAGCAAATGTGCCAGAGCCAGATAATCAGTTTTCCTAAAACGCGGGCGGCGCTGCCGATGAGGCTGCCACAGTCTTTCAGGATGTCGCAGCAGAAGCCGATGAGTTTTCCAAGTATGCCCTGTTCGGATCCGGAATCTGCTTTTTGAGAAACTGCCGGACCATATCCGACTTTGCTTTTTTCCGAATTTCCGCCGTCTGCGGCTGTCCACTGTCTGGCCGCGCTTCCGGCTCCCTCCGGCTGTTCCACAGGCTCTCCCGCAGGCTTCTTATGGATCGGCTTCCCAATCCAGGCGCAGGCCTCCCGAATCCACTGTCCCAGCTTCTTTCCCCCCCTTTTCAGGAAACTGCCTGCACTTCGGATCCCCTGCTCCGCAGACTGGGCTGCGCTCTCAAAATCCATCTTTACCCGGCTGCTGCTGTCGCCATATTCCGGATTCACATGGTAGGCCTCCAGAATCTCCGCCGCCAGCTCCTTCACCGGCCCGAAATCTCGGATGGCTTCCTCCTCGGACATGCCGTTCTGTATCTTCATATCGATATGCTGGGCATATTCATCCAGAATGTCCTGCTGCTCCCGTTCCTCCAGCACCTTCAGATGTCCCGCAAGCTCTGTCAGAAATGCTTCTTTACTCATGTTGTTCTCCCTCCTTCAGGTACTTATCCACCTGCTGCTGAAATTCCATCCATTCTTTGGCCAGAGAATCCCGGTAGAGAATCCCCGCTGCCGTCAGATGATAATATTTTCGTGGGGGCCCTTCTGTGGACTCCCGAAGGTACGTCTCAAAATAATGTTCATTGGTCAGCCGCTTCAGCAATGGATAAATGGTTCCCTCATTCACATCGATGACCCGGGAAACCTCCTCCACCAGCTCATAGCCGTACCGATCCTTCCGGCGCACCGCCTCCAGCACAATCAGCTCCAGCACACCCTTTTTAAATTGTGGGTTCATCTCATCCCTCCCGGTTCTGTCTGTATCTGATATTAGGTTACACCTACTACTATGTAATGTCAAGTACTATATTTTTAAGAATAGCTTAAGAAAGAAAAAGGAAGCAGGAATGCCTGACTCTTCAGGTCTCTTCCTGCTTCCTTTTATAATTGGTTTACAGATTATCTTTCCGGTAAAGCTCCAACAGCTCCTCCACCGTTTTGTCCGGATACTTTGTCACCAGGTCATATAACGGACAAAGGCTTTCCACCTCTTCTTCCAGTTCCTCTGCTATCTGAGGCAGGGATTTCCCCTTGGCGTACTTCTTCTGAATCTGCGTAAGCAAAGTCCTTGCGCGGCCCTCTGCAAGGCCTAACTCCCGGCCTTCTGCACGGCCTTCCGCCCGGCCTTCTGCACGGCCCTCTGCGCGACCTTCTGCTCTCTGATATTCCCGTTCTTCCTGTTCATCATACTCTGTCAGTATCATCCTGCACACCTCCGTTCCATGTTTTGTCAGGATATCTGCCAGTATTCCCCTGTCAATGCACCGCTTGATACTAATCTCCGTTGCCTCTTCCAGGGACCAGCCTTCATCCATCTTCCAGCGAATCTGCGCGATGAACTCCGCATAATCTGATAATCTACGGCATTTCCGCATCATGTCATTATTCCGGCCCGCATTGATATTCAATACGGTCGCTTTACACTCCAGACAAGGTTCTCCTTCTTCCCGATCCGGTTTTAAAAAACAGTCAGAAAGCTTCATTTC
Source organism: uncultured Anaerosacchariphilus sp. (assembly GCA_934402125.1). Classification (GTDB taxonomy): domain Bacteria; phylum Bacillota; class Clostridia; order Lachnospirales; family Lachnospiraceae; genus Laedolimicola. The sequence continues at coordinate 5,026 of CAKRTY010000005.1, forward strand.
CACTCGATCCGGCATATTTGCTGTTCCGTTATAAAACACCACATACTTGGGGAATGGAACCATCACTGGCTTTTTCTCGTCTGTCAGCTTAATGTTTTGCCTTTTCAAGTACCGCTGATATAACTCCGAGAAGTAGAAAAATCCCCGCAGCGGCATGTTTTCATTCCAGGTACTCTGATGCTCGTACAGATTCATCGTAACTCCAAACATGAAGGACAAATCATTTTTCATACTGAGATAAATCACATTCTCAATCGTGGTAATCTCCAGATCTTTTGTGTTCTCATAATCTGTCCCATTCACGGCATTGTACAAATCCAACAGATCCTCTTTGTCCTGAAAAATAAGTCGAAACAAACGGTCCTTATGCTCCCTTTGTACTGCTTTTCCGGCCCTCTGGCTGGCTCCGCGCTTCCGGCGTTTTGATTTAGAACTTGTTCGGTTACTCATTCCTATTCTCTCCTTTTCATTATACGTTTTACTTCTCCTTCCTGCAAGGGCATAGAATCGCCTTTTTTCTGTTACGTTTTTGCATACTTCGCCCTTGGGCGTACTTTGGGTGTATTGATTTCGAGCTGAAATCCAGACCTTTATCTTTCGTGAACAGCTGCGGAAGACACCGCGCTGCATATCGTGTAAAATGAATCCTGTTTCATAAGAAAACAGTGCCGACAGAATACCTCTTATTCCGACTTTACGTATTCTTTATCGACACTGCTATTTTACCAATTTATACTAATTTTGACAAGAATTTTCTCTGTAAATTAGTCTTCTTTTTCTTCCTTCTCGTCCTTTACAATGGCAATATGCACATCTGCCAGCTGCTTCGGATCTACCGTCGCCGGAGCGCCCATCATAACGTCCTGTGCCGTCTTGTTCATGGGGAACGGAATAATCTCGCGGATGCTCTCCTCGCCTGCCAGCAGCATCACCATACGGTCTACGCCGGGAGCGATACCTGCATGAGGCGGCGCTCCGTAGCAGAACGCGTTGTACATGGCCGGGAACTTGGCTTTCACATCGTCCTCTCCCAGACCTACCAGCTCGAAGGCCTTTACCATGATCTCCGGATCGTGGTTGCGGACTGCGCCGGAGGACAGCTCCACGCCGTTGCAGACCAGATCGTACTGGTAAGCGTAGATCTCCAGCGGATCCTTCTCCTCCAGATCCTTCATGCCGCCCTGGGGCATGGAGAACGGGTTGTGGCAGAACTCCAGCTCGCCGGACTCCTCTCCAATCTCATACATGGGGAAGTCTACAATCCAGCAGAACTCATAGCATTCTTTTGTCATATGGCCTTCTACGGTATTGCCGAGAATCTTGCGGAGCGCGCCTGCAGTCTTCTGGGCTGCCAGTTTCTTGCCTGCGGTCAGACCTACGAAATCGCCGGCCTTCAGACCCAGGGCTTCTACCACCTGATCCTTGCGCTCGGTTACGAACTTGGAGATACCGCCTACCAGCTCGCCGTTCTCGTCCAGACGGAACCAGTACGCCTTATTGCCGGTCTGTACCTCGGTATCGGCGCAGATCTTGTCAATCACCTTACGGGTAGCCTTGAAATCACTGAATACCACAGCCTTTACGGTCTGTCCCTCAAAGGGGCCGAAGCCGCAGTCTGCCAGACACTCGGTAGCGTCCTGTACCACCAGATCGATGCGCAGATCCGGCTTATCTGATCCGTATACTTCCATGGCGTCATGGTAAGAGATACGACGGAACGGAGCCTTAGATGCGGTATTGTAGGTGCCGTATTTCTCAAATACCGGCGGAAGTACATCCTCCAGCACCGCAAATACGTCCTCCTGGCTGGCAAACGCCATCTCCATATCCAGCTGATAGAACTCTCCCGGAGAGCGGTCTGCTCTGGCGTCCTCGTCGCGGAAGCAGGGAGCGATCTGGAAATACCGGTCAAAGCCGGAGGTCATCAGCAGCTGCTTGAACTGCTGGGGTGCCTGGGGCAGCGCGTAAAACTTGCCCGGATGATTTCTGGAGGGTACCAGATAATCTCTTGCGCCTTCCGGGGAAGAACAGGTCAGAATCGGAGTGGTAATCTCCAGGAAGCCGTGATCGGTCATGCTTCTCCGAAGCTCTGCTACCACATTGCTGCGGAGCACGATCCGATCCTTGACAGCCGGATTACGCAGGTCCAGGTAACGGTATTTCAGACGGGTATTCTCGTCTGCCTCCTTGGAATGATTGATCTCGAAGGGCAGCTCATTGTAACGGCAGCGTCCCAGCACCTGGATATCGGTGGGAACCACCTCAATCTCACCTGTGGGCAGCGCCGCATTCTTGCTGGAGCGCTCCCGGACTACGCCTGTGATGGACAGGGTGGACTCGGTGTTCACGCCTGCTAATCTTGCCATCATTTCTTCGGTCTCGATAACGGCCTGGGTGGTTCCGTAAAAATCTCTCAGGATCAGGAAACCAAGGTTCTTGCTGACTTTCCGCAGGTTCTCATACCAGCCTACCAAAGTCACGGTTTCACCTGCGTTCGCGAGACGCAGCTCGTTACAGGTGTGTGTTCTTGACTGAAACATACTTTTTTCCTCTCTTATCTATCGCTATTCTTGTAACAGTGTCTCTCTTAAAACAGACTGGGAAGCTCCGCAAGGGAAACCTCGGTCTGCTCTCCGGTCGCCATATCCTTTACGTTGGCCGCGCCCTTAGAAAGCTCGTCCGCGCCGATGATCACGACCTTCTTCGCGCCGATCTTATTGGCGTACTTCATCTGTGCCTTGACGCTTCGATCCATATAGTCGGTCTCCACAATCAGGCCGTGGTTGCGGATCTCGTTGACCAGCTTATACGCCTTTGCCTTCGCTTCTGCACCCAGAATTCCCACATAGAGATCCGGAGTCTCCATAGCCGGAAGCTCCACGCCCTCTTTCTCCAGGAAATACAGGATTCTCTCGATTCCCATACCAAAGCCTACAGACGGAATATCCTGCTTCTCGTCAATTTCGTGGATCAGGCCGTCGTAGCGTCCGCCTCCGCAGAGGGTAAAGCCCTCGGAATTGACAAATTCAAATACGGTCTTGGTGTAATAGTCCAGACCGCGGACGATGCCCGTATCTACTTCAAAAGGAATCTCCAGCTCTGTCAAAAGAGCCTTCAGCTCCTCAAAATGATTCCTGCACTCCTCGTCCAGATAATCAATGGTGCGGGGCGCGTCCTTTACAATCTCCTTGCACTCCGGAACCTTGCAGTCGATAACACGCATGGGATTCTTCTGCATACGCTCCCGGCAGGTAGGACACAGGGCATCCTCATGCTTTCTCAGATACGCAAGCAGTGCGTCGTTGTAATCCTTCTTACAGTTGGGGCAGCCAATGCTGTTGATATGAAGCTTCACATCCTTCAGGCCCAGCTTCTTAATCAGGGCCGCTGCCAGGGAGATAACCTCCACCTCGGCCAGCGGGCTTTTGGATCCCACGAACTCCACGCCGAACTGGTGATGCTGGCGGAGACGTCCGCTCTGGGGCTTCTCGTAACGGAAGGCCTGGGTCACATAGTAAAGCTTGGTGGGCGCCGGATTGGCGTACATATTCCGCTCCAGGTAAGCGCGCATAGTCCCGGCTGTTCCCTCCGGCTTCAGGGTAATGCTTCTGCCGCCCTTATCCTCGAAGGTATACATCTCCTTCTGTACCACATCGGTGGTCTCGCCTACGCCGCGCTGAAACAGCACGGTATGCTCAAAAATCGGAGTAATAATCTCAGTCATATTGTAGGTGCGCGCCAGCTCTCTGGCCTGCTTTTCCACCCAGGCGCGCTTATGCATCCGCTCGCCGTACCAGTCTTCCACTCCTCTTGGTGCCTGTGTTATCATATCGTCTCCTCCTCTGTAATCCGGACCTTCATGCCGGGCAGCGCCCATTTATCCTGCCATTCCTCTTCGTGAATGGCCCGCTGGAAGGCCAGAAATACTTTCATATCAAAATTTTTCACTTCATCAATCATCAGCTCCACCGCCGTATCTGAATCAAAGGCGGCGCGGTAGGGCCGGGCCGAGGTCAGTGCCGCGTAGACGTCGCAGACCCGCAAAATCTTTGCTCCCAGCGGGATCTGATCCCCCGCCAGATTCTCCGGATAGCCGGATCCGTCGTAATTCTCATGGTGATAGAGAATACTCTCCACCACAAAATCAGAGAAATCGTCCCGCATCAGCAAATCATAGCCCAGACGCGGGTGCATCCGGACATATTTCATTTCCTCAATTTTCAGGGTATCCTTATCGCGGCCATACAGATAGCCGGACACGCAGAGCTTCCCGATATCATGTACCATACCGGCCAGAGCCAGCTCATGACACTGATTCTCGTATAGTCCCAGCTCCTTTGCCACATAGTAAGCCAGATTGCTTACCCGGATTCCATGGTTGATCTCCTCCGTCACATCTTCCTCGAAAAAGGAGATGGGAGTCTGCTTACTTCCACTCATGCCTACCTCTGTCTACAACAATCCATTCTTCTCCATAAAGCTTCTCTTGCGCTCAATCATCTCATCGATACGTTCGATATACTGCTTTACATCTTTTACATTTTCCACGCGCTCGATGTGATCGGACGCAAAGACAAACTTGGTGGAGGCTCATGCGCCTGCCGCCAGAATGGTCTGTTTTTCTTCCATAATCAGTATATTGTAAATTCCGGCTTTGTCAACCTTTGCATAGCCCACATTTTCAAAATTTCCCGCCATATTCTTCTGGCGGTACAGATAATAGGGATATACGCCCTGTTCCACACAATACCGATAGGTTAAGTCCATAATCTCCTGACTGTTCTTCAGGCCCATCTCCTCATAGGTATCCCGGAACAGCTTAAGCCGGGCCGCACGCTTCACTGCCAGGGAATGGACCGTAATGCTGTCCGGATCCAGAGCCCGCAGTTCTTCCATGGTGTGGCGCACGTCCTCTATATTCTCCCCGGGAAGTCCCACGATCAGATCCATATTAATGTTGTCATGGCCTGCCTCCCTTGCCATCCGGAAGGCCTCCTTTGTCTCCTCCACCGTATGCTTCCGGCCGATGAGATCCAGGGTCTTCTGGTTCATGGTCTGGGGATTCACCGAGATACGCGTCACCTGGTGTTCCTTTAAAACCCGCAGCTTCTCCGGCGTCACACTGTCGGGACGTCCGGCCTCCACGGTCAGCTCCTGGAGGTATGTGAAATCAAAATTCTCTTCGATACAGGTCATCAGCCTGTCCAGCTGATCTGCCGTCAGGGTCGTAGGCGTACCGCCGCCCACATAGACCGTATTCAGCTTTCGTCCCCTATAGGCCTCTCCCAGAAATCGGATTTCCTTAAATAAAGCCTCCAGATAATCCTCCACCTTCTTTTCCCACAGCTTGATTGGGGAAGAAGAAAAGGAACAGTAGAGACAGATACTGGGGCAAAAGGGAATTCCCACATAGAGACTGTAGCCGTTCTCATAATCCAGATTTTTCAGTACTTCCTTTTCCCGGTTGGCAATGGAGATGGCCAATGCAGCCTTCTCCTTGCTGCAGTCATAGGTCTCCCACATATACCGGGCGATTTCCGGATTGGTTTTTCCCTCCTCCAGCATAGCCATGGGGATCTTCGTAGGCCGGATGCCTGTCAGCGTTCCCCAGGGAAGCGTCTGGCCCGTAAAGGCGCAGAGCTTATCGTACATCAGCTTCTTCAGCTGATTTTTAACCGCTTTTCGTTCCGGATTTTCCACATAAACATGGCCTTTCTCCTGAAAGGCCCCCTGCTCTATGATGGAAAAGCAGATATCCCGATCCGTAACCTGTACGTCCATCTGCACCGGAACATCCTCCGTAAAAGCTTCTTTTACGCGTACCTGTACCTCCTCGCCGCCGTAAAAGGCCTGAATCAGCGAATGGATATCATACGCAAAGCTTTCCTCATTGATCTTAACTTCAATCATTACTTTTATCCTTTTTCATGTAACCCCCGGGCGTCCGGTCAGTCGCCCAGATAGGGATTGTATCTCCGTTCCGCGCCGATGGTGGTCGTTTCCATATGTCCCGGATAAACGACCGTCTCCTCCGGCAGGACTGCCAGCTTTTCTTTGACAGAGCGCACCAGTTCTCCCATGCTTCCCCCGGGGAAATCCGTCCGTCCCACAGAGCCCGCGAACAGCGTATCTCCGGAAAACAGAACCCCTGCCTCCTGATTGTAGTAGCAGCAGCCTCCCGGCGTATGGCCCGGCGTGACAAATACCCGGAAGCGCAGTCCTGCCGCCTCAATCACCTGGCCGTCCTGTACCCAGACGTCCGCGCTTAAGGACACGCCGCGTCCAAAAAGGGCGGTAGACAAATTCTGTCCGGGATCCGCCAGCAGCTCCCGCTCCTTCTCACAGGCATAAACCGGAATTCCAAGCTTCTCCTTCAATCCCGCCACGCCCAGCATATGATCCGCATGTCCGTGGGTCAGGAAAACAGCCTTCAGCTCCAGTCCTTCCTCAGAAGCCTTCCTTATAATAGCATCCGGTCTGTCTGCCGGATCGATTACGACAGCCTCTTTGGTGTCTTCCTTTATGGCAAAATAGCAGTTGGTCCCAATCTGACCAAGCACCATACTCTCTACTTTCATCGAAACCTCCCGCGTCAGCCTGTGGCACGCTCCACGTCCATGACGCTCTCTACCTGATACAGCTTCTCTGCGATCTTCTGCAGCTCTTCCTTGCCGCCGATCTCAAAGGTGATGGAGATGGTGGCTGTTCCCTGCTTACTGGTACGCACATTCATCTGTGTCATATCAATATTCCGTTCCGTAAAGATCTTGGAAATATCTACCAGAAGTCCGGTACGGTTGTTGGCGTAAATCTTAATCTCCGTCGCATACTTCTCTCCGGAGGACGAGGAGCCCATATCCTGCCACTCGGCGTCAATGAGACGCGCCCGCTCTGATTCCTGGAGGCTCATGATATTGACGCAGTCCGTCCGGTGAATGGACACACCACGGCCTCTGGTCACATAACCTACGATCTCGTCTCCGGGCACCGGGCTGCAACACTTGGAGAATCGTACCGATACGTCGCTTAAGCCCTTGACGATGATACCGCTCTTGGACTTGGCCAGCTTCAGCTTCTTCTCGCTGTTCTCTGTGACCGCCTCCATAACTTTCTCGTCTGTGATCTCCTTCTTGTGGAGCTTCTCATACTCCTCCACCATCTTGTTGACCACCTGGCCCTCCTTCAGACCGCCGTGGCCGATGGCCGCAAGGACAGAATCCCAGTCCCGGAAGCCGTATTTCCGCATCATCATTTCCTGGAATTCCGGCTTCATGATATCCGGCATGTGGATGCCCTTGGTCTTGCAGTACTGGGTCAGCATCTCCTTGCCTTTTAAAATATTATCCTCTTTAAACTGGTTTTTAAACCACTGATTGATCTTATTTTTCGCCTGGGTGCTCTTAACCACATTCAGCCAGTCCCGGCTGGGGCCCTTGGAGTTCTGCGAGGTAATGATCTCGATCCGGTCTCCGTTCTGGAGCTTGTAATCTATGGTTACCAGCTTGCCGTTGACCCGGGCGCCAATCATCTTATTGCCTACGGCGCTGTGTACACTATATGCAAAGTCAATGGGTGTAGAGCCGCTTGGCAGCGTCTTCACATCGCCGGAGGGCGTAAAGCAGTATACGCTCTCGGAGAACAGATCCAGGTCGCTCTTTAACAGGTTCATGAATTCCCGGTTATCGGACATGTCCCGCTGCCACTCCAGAATCTGGCGCAGCCAGGTCATCTTCTCAGCCTCCTGCTGATCCACCGTCTTCTTTCCGTCGCTGCTCTCCTTGTACTTCCAGTGGGCAGCGATACCGTACTCGGCCGTCTTGTGCATCTCATAGGTACGGATCTGAATCTCGAAGGGCTGGCCGTTGGGGCCAATGAGGGTGGTGTGGAGGGACTGGTACATATTGGCCTTGGGCATGGCGATATAATCCTTGAACCGTCCCGGTATGGGTTTATACATCTCATGGATAATACCCAGGGCCGCATAGCAGTCTTTCACGGTCTCCACGATGATCCGGACCGCGAATAAATCGTATATCTGATCCAGCGTCTTGTGCTGGTTCACCATTTTCTTATAGATACTGAAGAAATGCTTGACCCGGCCGTCCACGTGGGCTTCGATTCCCGCGTTGTCCATATGCTGCTTGACCTCTGCCACAATCTTCTGGACAAAGGCTTCCCGGACGCTCCGCTTTTCGGAAATCTGCTCCTTTAAGTCATAATAGGCCTCCGGCTCCAGATACTTCAGCGACAGATCGTCCAGCTCGTTCTTCACCTTGGAGATACCGAGCCGCTGGGCGATGGGCGCGTAGATATCCATGGTCTCCCGGGCCTTTTCCTTCTGCTTCTCCGGCTTCATATACTGAAGGGTCCGCATATTGTGCAGGCGGTCGGCCAGCTTAATCAGAATCACGCGGATATCCTTGGCCATGGCAAGGAACATTTTCCGCAGGTTCTCCGCCTGTATCTCGATCTTGTCCGCCGAATAGGACAGCTGTCCCAGCTTGGTGACGCCGTCTACCAGAAGGGCCACGTCGTCTCCGAATTCCGCCGCGATCTCCTCGGTGGTCATCACCGTATCCTCCACCGCGTCGTGCAGAAGTCCCGCCACGATGGTCTCCTTATCCAGCTCCAGATCTGCCAGAATAATCGCTACGCATAAGGGGTGAATGATATACGGCTCTCCCGACTTCCGAAGCTGGCCCTGATGCGCCTCTGACGCAATCTTATAAGCCTTTTCAATCATAGAGATATCGGTGGATGGATGATACTTGTGAACGCTGGCGATCAGCTCCTTATAAAGGACCTCCGGACTGGTGAAATCCTGCATCGCCTTCACATTCTCATCGTCCCGGTTCACTTCCAGATCTCTGTTTTTTACACCGATTTTCGTATTTGCCATAATCAACACCTGCCTTTTACATTCCCGAATCACTATCCTGCGGTACCGGATTTATACCTCAGATGTACAATGGGGACATCTGGTTGCCTTGATATCAATCTCGGACATACAATAGGGACACTTCTTTGTGGTCGGGGCCTTGGGCTCCTCCGGTTTCTTTATCATCTTATCCTTCGCTGTATTCATGGCCTTGATGATGCAGAAGATCACCAGCGCAATCAAGAGGAAATTGATCACTGCGGAAAGGAAAGCGCCATAGTTAAGCGTCGCCGCGTTCTCTCCCACGCCGAAGGATACGGACATATCTGCGATATCAAAGCCTCCGGTAATCAGGGAAAGCAGGGGCATGAAAATATCATTAACCAGGGAATTCACAATCGCCGTGAAGGCGCCGCCGATGATCACGCCGACTGCCATATCCATGACGTTTCCTCTGGAAATAAACTTTTTAAATTCATTCATAAATTTTTTCATCACTCGTATCCTTCCGGCTTTTATTTTCCTTCGTAGCAGATAACGGAAGCCACGTCGTAATCCTTCAGACGCTCTCTGCCCTTCAAGCCTGCCAGCTCCATCAGGAAAATAATCTTCACAACCTCGCCGCCCAGTTCCTCTACCAGCTTCGCAGCCGCCTCGATGGTTCCGCCTGTGGCAATCAGATCGTCTACCAGAACTACCTTCTGGCCCGGCTTGATGGAATCCTTATGCATCTCAATCTCCGCGGTGCCGTACTCCAGGTCGTAGGCTCTGGAAACAGTCTCGCAGGGCAGCTTTCCTTTCTTACGGACCAGTACAAAGGGCTTATGCAGATTGTAGGCAAGGGGAGTACCAAACACGAAGCCTCTGGACTCTGCTCCTACGACCACATCAAAGTCCACGCCCTCCAGCAGCTTCTGCATGGAATCTATAGCCAGATGAAGGCCGTCCGCATCCTGTAATACAGATGTGATGTCACGGAAAATAATACCCTCCTCCGGGAAATCCGGTATGCTTCTGACGTATTCTTCAATCTTTTTCATGTTTCTTCCTCTTCTTTCCTTTTTCTGTTAATTTCACGAACAAAAAACTACCGTCCTGTCCGCACGGTATTTAAATACCCGCCTATTATAGCATGATTCATGGGGTTTGACAAGACGGGAGGGGCGAGGATGGCGGGGTTTCCGGACATTAACTCCGGCTGTTGCAAAACGGCCCGGCTGCATGGTTCGCAGCCCGGGCCGTTCTCGTCTTTCTTTTTACAGTTTACAGATGGTTCCTGCCACCTTGTCCTTGCGCATGGCGTTGCGGATGGTGGGGATAGCGCCCAGGATCAGGAACGCGTATACCAGAACCAGGTTCAGGACATAGTTCGTGGCGTCAATGATCTCCTC
>CAKRTY010000006.1 GCA_934402125.1 uncultured Anaerosacchariphilus sp.
TTCCTATACTGCCTATACGTTCGGATTGTCCATGAGCTCCAACGGATAATCGCCCAGACGCTCTACTTCAATTCATCATTTCCTGTAATTACCCGCCAAACGACAGAAACACTTATTTCTTTGTCTTTAACACACGGGAACCGAAAGCTTTTCTCATCCTTCTGTTAAAATCTCAGCCAAGCGCCTTCACTGCCTTTTCCTTTTCCTCTTCGGATGCAAATTTCTGGATAAATTCTATCACCTCATGGTTTGGTCCGAGAATCGTTACGTACTCCACGCCATGTTCCCAATAAGGCAAAAATGCCGGGCCCTCATTGATATGATAACCTGCTTCCCTGACTTCCTTTACACAGGCTACGATATCCGTACAGTTCAGAGCCACATGATCGATAGCGCCGGTAGCATTTGTTGCGCCTCCATCCTTCTCATAGGTCTCGATGATAATGCTGCCATGCTCAAAGAACTTCACCGGCTGCCCGCCATAGGTGGTCTCCCATTTCAGCTTAAAACCAAGACCCAGATAAAATTCCTCTGTCTTTTTGATATCGTCTGTAGGTATTCCGATGTGCTGATAACCCTCTACATAATTTGTAAGCATAATAATCTCCTTTCTTTCATCACTCAGATATTTTTTCAATTTTCCGCAAGAAACTGCTCAACCTTCTCTCTGGTCGGCAGAGACGAAATTGCTCCCTTCTCCTGTACAGAAAGAGAACCGCTCACATTGCCGTATTTTACCGCCTCCTTAAGAAGCTCCGCATTCAGCTGATCCACGGAAGATACACCGTGATTCAGCACGCAGGAAAGGAAACCGCCCCAGAACGCGTCCCCGGCTCCTGTGGTGTCTGCCACATGGGATACCGGAAAGCCCGGAACCACATAGGATTTTCCGTCGTAGAAGAGCTCAGCGCCGTCGCCGCCCAGCGTCAGAACTGCCGCAGCAATATCATATTCCTTCATGACGTTCAAAAGGTTGTCATGTCCTCCTACCATATCGATCTCCTCGTCGGAAAGCTTCAGGAAATCCACATATTTCAGAATGGACAGTACCTTCTCCGTGCAGGCCTTCTTGTCATTTTTCCACATCACGTCGCGGTAATTGATATCAAAGCCTACCAGCCTGCCCAGCTCCTTTGCCCTGGCCATGGCATACTCTGTCGCTTCCACCGCCGGTCCGGCAGAGAGACTGCAGGAACCCGCCTGTACGATACGGCAATCCTTCAGATCCTCGTCCCGGATCTCGCTCTTGTCCAGCAGCATGTCCGCGCCGGGCTTTCTCGCGAAGGTAAAGCTTCTGTCATTGTGCTCATTCAGAGATACGAACGCCATGGTTGTGGTCGCCTCGTCTGTCATCTCCGGCGCCAGCGGTTCCACCTGGTTTTCTCTCAGAGTTTCCAGCAAAAACTTTCCAAAATCATCATTTCCCACTTTGCAGTACATGCCTGCCTTCAGACCGTTTCTCGCTGCGCTGATGGCCACATTTGCCGGTGCCCCTCCCGCGTTTCTGACGTAGCTTGCCTTCTCCTGTCCCGGAAGGAAATCAATCACCATTTCGCCAATTGTAATAAACTCCATATACCCTCCTGTCTCATCACTCTTGTATTTTAAAGTGCGCTCCACTTTAATCATCCGATACTAAAATCATAACAATAAACACAGAAAAGTCAATCCCTGTTTTATCAGTTCCGGTTTCTCCTTCTCACAGTAATAAGCAGTAAAAGTCCCACCGCCAAAACCAAAAGCATTCCCCAGGCTTCCATCTGTGCCCTGTCTCCCATGGGTGCCGCAGCCACCTGCCGCGGTTTTCCATGACTGGCCCTCTGCTCCGGCTTTTTCTCATTCAAAAGCGTTTTTTCCACCTGAACCAGCTTTCTGTCCTCTCCTGCGTAAGCAAACGTAAATTCCTGTTTGTCCTCCGAGAGCTGATAGCCCTCCGGCGCTTTCGTCTCTTTTACATAATAGCTGCCAAAGGGAAGATCCGCCGTAAAGACCGCTCTGCCGTCCGCGCCCGTCCGGACTGTTTCCAGAAGGGTATCCGTTTCCGTCAGATAAAGGCTTATCTCTGCGCCTTCCAACGCTTCTCCGGTATCTTTATCCCGCTCATTCACAGTCACCTCTGCCTTCTGCCTGGGATTCAGCCAGGAAAGCAGCCCCTGCTGTGGCTCCACCGAACTGGTAAAGCCGTCCCGGTAAGCCAGGGTAAGGAGCAGCGGATTTTCCTCCCGCACATAGCCCTCCACCGTTTCCTGCTCCCGAATCTCATACTGCCCCAGATAGAGTTCTTCGAAGCTCAGCTGACCAAGGCTGTCTGTTTTTCCGACTGCCTCCTTTAATTCTGAACGGACGCCGGTCATCACCTGTTCCCCCTTCCGGAAGCAGATTCCTGTTACCCCGTCCGGATGCTCGATATCCTCTGCAGCGTAAACGGCAAAGCTTACACCCTCCAATCCTGTTCTCCGATAACGGAAGACTCCGGCAAGCAGATTGCCGATTCGTTCCGTCATAGTCAGTCCATCCAGAATTTCACCTTCCTTATTCAGCCGGATCCGGCCTGTCACGAAGGGGCTTTCCAGAATGATCCGCGTCGGTTCAGGCACCGCCTCCCTGTCAAGCTTTCCGTCTGCCATCGTCTCTCCCGGAACATCCTGTATCCGGAAGGCTACCTGCGCTCCCTCCGGCTTAGACAATTCCGCGTTCGCAGACTCCAGGCTTGCTCCGGTAAACTTCATCAGATAACCATCCCGGGGCATATGTTCGGTGATTGTGTAAGACTTATCCACCGATAACCCCCGAATGGTATAACCATTATCCACTCTGGTAATCCATGCATCCACACTTTGTCCTGCTTCATCTGTAATTTCCAGAGCCGCGCCTGCCAGCTCCTTATGAGTCAAATCGTCCTCCAGCCGGACATTCACGATGACCGGCGCATTTTCCACAAAGTCCCAGAAATTCAGATAATGAACGGAATCATTCTCCTTATCCTTTGCCACGTCATACCGAATCTCCTTCGTACTGCTGTAATACCCCTCCGGGGCTTTTGTCTCCCGGATCCGGTACAGGCCAATCGGTACGTCTGTCACGAAACGGGCAAGACCGTCCGTTCCGGAAAAGGCTGTCTCTATCTCCGTTCCCTCCGGATAAATCACCTGTCCGAAGATATTTTGGATATCCTCTGCCGCATAAAGGGTAAAGGCTGCGCCGGACACTCCCATCTGTTTCTCGTCCTCTACGCCGTATTTCTGCACCAGCATTCCGATGCGGCGGGGCGCTTCCGGATTCGGATCCGTTTCCGGCTTTTCAATCTCCTGCTTCGGGTTTTCAAAGCGAAGCGCTGTCGCTCCCCGGACGTCCGCCGTCTGCGTACAGTTGGCCGGATCCCGGTAATATCCTGTGGGAGCTTTTACCTCCACCACCCGGTAGCTTCCGTTCGGCAGACCTGTCACCTCTGCCTTTCCGTTCTCCCCGGTCCGCAGCACCCATTGCGCTTTTGCGCCGTCCGGCAGGGTCCGTTCCGCCTGTACCAGTTTTCCTTCCGTCACCTCTATCGTAACATACTGCATGGAGCCGGTTTCCTTCTGTGCCTCGTAACACTCCAGAACCAAATCCTGTTTGGCAAAAAGGATTTCACCCTTGCCGTCCGGATACGAAATCTCTTTTTGCGCCTGCAGGACATACTCTGCCCCCGGGAGACCCTGTATCTCATAAACCGGCGTCTCAAGCCGGTTGCCTGCCGCGTCCGCACTGCGTTCTGTCCGTACCGGTACCGGTCCTTCCTTGGTAATCTCCAATGTACCCATACCCGGCTTCGCAAAAATACTTACTACCTGAAGCTTCGTCTCATCCCGGACTGTAAACCTGATTTCCCGCTCTTCCTTTCCGGCAGAATACCTTTTGTCCAGCTCTACGCTATCCTCTTTCTTTGTCTCGTAAGCTGCTTTCAGCAGGATTTCCTCTCCGTAACCGGCGGGCTTTACCAGCTCTTTGATCAGGTAATTTTTCCCAATCTCCAGTCTCCGGATAACCGGATTCCGATTCGCCCTTGTTACAAACGTCTCTACAACGCGCCCCGCTTCATCGGTTACCTGCAGAGTAGCTCCGGATAATTCTGTCTCCGTAAACCAGTCCATCAGGTTAATCTGCACCCGGATGGGCGCATTTTTCACCACACCCTTCAGGCGGATCTGTTCCCTCTGATCCTCCCGGTAGGAAGCGTCTGCGTTGACTCTTATGGCGCTGCCTGCATACCCGTCCGGAGCCTGAAGCTCCTTCACATAATAGCTGCCCAGAGGAAGATCCTGGGAAAAGACCGCCTGCTCTATCTTACCTTCTGAATTTTGCGCCGTCTGCGCCTGTCCAAGAAGGGTATCCTTTTTTACCAGCAGCCGCCCCCGGTAATCCAGGATATCCTTCGCCGCATACAGGCCAAAGACGGCTCCCGCCACCTGCTTTCCATTCTCTGTATCCTGCTTTTCGATCGCCAGCCGTACTTTCTGACGGGGATTCTCATAGACGGTATCCCGGTAAATGACCGGCACCTTCTGCCCTGCGTAGGCGATTTCAATTCTCCGCGGCTTTGCGTTTTCCGGGCTCAGGGCAAAGCCCTCTCCCGCCTTCACCTGGGTTACTGTATACACGCCCAACGGAAGTCCCCTGGCGATCTCTGTCCCGGCCCAGTCCTCCTGACCGGTCCAGGTCTGCCCGTTTTCATCTGTGGTCAGCGTAACAACCCGTTCCCCTGCCGGATAAAGTAATTCTCCTGCCGTTCCTTCCTGGGAATAAATCGCCTCTGCCGCCCGGATTTCAAATACCGCCCCACTGACAGGCTTTTTCCCATAGACAAAGCTCCAGCCCTCCCGGCCGGATTTTGCCGATACAAGCTGTTCTCCCTCTGCATACACTGCGATCTTCCCGATAGCAGGCGTATTTTTCTGCCGCACCTTTACCACAAAGGCTCCCGCTTCGGCGTCATACGCAGCTTCTCCCGAGGAAATCAGGAATTTCACCCGGCTCTCCGGAACCGGCTTCCATGTTCCTGTTTTCTCCGTTTCGTAAAAGGTATGATTTCCGGTAGTCCCCGTTTCTTTTTTGGCAATCACGCCCTCATGTCCCTGCAAAATATATCCGTCCGGGGCGGACACCTCCTGCAGCTCGTAAATTCCGGCCGGGAGCGGCGACGGCGTATCCACCCAGAAACTTTCTGTTCCGTCTGGCAGCCCCCTTTTTCTCGTAACAAAGGGGGTTGCTTCGGTTCCCAGCTGGTTTCCCTGGCTGTACTGCACCACCAGATCCCCGTATTTCTTCTTATAATCCTTCTTCCGCGCGGTACTCCATTCTGCCGTATAATAAGAAAACCATGCTCCTTCCGTATCGTGGATCACATAAGCCGCCCCTTCCTTCAGTACGGTCCTGCCGCTCCATGCGTCAGCTTTTTCCACACGCACCAGCGCACTGACCGGACGATCCTGCAGAATCACCATATCCTCCAGCTTCTTTCCCATGCCGTCCCCTGCGCTTACTCCGTCCTCGTCATCTCCGGTCACCTGCATGACAAAGGGCCTGGTGGCGATCCGGTTCTTCGGAACAGTCGTTTCAACTACCAGATACCGGCCATAGGGCAGTCCCGGAGTCGTTACCTGCCCCCGGCTATCGCTGAACAGCTCGCCCACCAGATATTCCCGGTCATGTTCTGTCTCATAATGACAGCCCGCCCCGTAATCTACCTGTTTTACCAGTTTTCCGGCTTTTACTTCCGCACTTTCCGGCTCCGCGAACACTCTGGCCGGACAGGAACCCCGGACCGCCCGGTAATCCAGCGCCTGTCCGTCCCGGAAATCGTCTATCACTGCCTGTACCACATCTGCATCCGATAGTTCCTTATATCTGCCTCCCGCAAATTCCGATAACAGATACACGGAAAAACCTGCTCCCTCCAACGGATCCAGCCGATCCGTCCTGTCGGTGCCCGCCACTTTATAAAAGGTCAGCTTCTGCTTCTTCACCGGTTCGTCCAATCGGATATCCCGGATTTCTACCGTCTGCACCGCTTCCCCCTGCCATTCCAGAGTAAAGGGACAGGGCTCCGGGTTCACCAGATATCCTTCTCCCGCCGCCTGTTCCTGGAGATAATAGCTTCCCAGTTCCAGATTCTCAATGCTGACCTGACAGCCTGTCCCTATGATAAGGGTGTCCGTCCCGGACGGATCCTGACGGTACTGCCGGACGCCGTCCTTGCTCCCTATCAGGCGCAGCGGAATCTCTTCGTCCTTCCGATACAGTACGCCAGTGGTTCCGTCCCCATGGCGCAGTTCCTCCCCGGCGTAAAGCTTGTAGGTAGCTCCGCTTAAGGACGCGTCTCCCTGGGAAATGGCACTCTTTCCTTCCGCGTCATTCTTACAGAATAAAACCCGCCCCAGAACCCGCTGATTTTCAAAGGTTCCGGACTGATTATTGGTTATCTGCACCGTTTTTTTATTGTCTTCATGGTTTGGGGAAATCACGACATCGTAGCTCTGTTTTTCCGTCTCTGTCTTCCAGTCGCCGTAATATCCTTTCGGTGCCTGCGTCTCCACAATCCGGAATTTTCCCTGATTATCCGGGGCGTAATAGAGCCAGGAGGGCGTCTGGTATACACCCGGTTCCGTCTCCTTTAGCTTCATCATTGCCGGACTGCCATGCATGGTTCCCGTCTCATAGGGCTGACCAGTCCCATCGGTGGTTCCCTGATAAGGCTGGTAAGACCCGGCTTTCCGGCTCCAGCAGTAAACAGAAAATTCCGCGCCGCTTAAGGGATTTCCTGTTTCTCCATCCACCTTTTTTAACTGCGCCTTTACCTTAAAGGGTTCATTGTACAGCCGGGTTTCCACCTCCGCGCCTTCCGTTTCCACCGAAGGAAGCTGCGTGAAGTAATCCGGCGTCCGCTCCGTTACCTGATAGGTAATCTTTCTTCCTCGTTCGTCATATCGAATCAGCGGCTTTTCACTTCCGTCCGGCATTACCCTCCTGGTAAAGCTGTAACGCCAGCCCCGGCTTCCATTGGTCAGCACATGATTGACCTGAATGGCTGTCGTCTGTCCCGGAAGCGTCCGCATTAAGCGCACATTCAGGCTTGCCGCCTGGGAGCCTGTTACCGTCCAGTATTTCTGCCCTTTAAAATGTACCGTTCCGTATTTCAGTGTCGGCGTCAGAACGCCTGTCTTTCGCGTCTGCTGATGATACATACCACCGTCAATGCTGTAATCCAGAATCGCTCCCGCTTTATCCGGATCGCTACTACTCTGATCCCGGTTCGTCGGATAAAGCGCTTCGGACAGCGCATAACGATAGGCGTCCTTAAGCCGCAGTTTTACCGTACAGCGATAGGTTTTTCCGGCTCCCTCCGGCACGTTCCAGATCAGCTTCCCACTGTTTTTATCCAGGGTGGCCTGTCCGCCGTCTGCGCTCAGCACTTCCACCGGCTCCCAGTATTTTGTCTCAATCTGATCCGTCAATGTCTTCTGTACCGCTTTTACCTCCGAAGCCTTCTTTTCAATATTCAAAAGTGTTTTCGCGAAAGCAGAGCCGTTTCCTCCGTCAAAGGAAAGGGTCTGCCAGAAATTGGCCGTATGATCCGCGCTTCCCGCAATTTCCCTCAACAGCCTTGCCCCGCCGGACTCTGCCGTCATACCGATAGCCAAAGTAAACAGCTCCGTGTTGGGCAGGCTCCGGATCTGGGCCGCGGTGGCTTTCACCTTGGCCAGATCGGTCTCACACTCTCCATCGGAGATAAAAATCACTTTGGTATACACATTTTTTCTCCGGCTGTCTGTGGCGTTCCGGGTAGTAATGATATCATAGGCCTCCTTCAAAGAAGCCAGATAATAGGTACCCGAATAGGTTTTGACCGCATTGACCGCCTGCCTGACCTGCTCATAATTTTCAGTCAGCGGCGTATAATTATACAATCCCTGATCCCGCTTATCCCCTGTGATTCTCCGGTATTCATCTGCAAAGCTCCAGAAAGCCACGCGGGATCGCAGCGCGCCGCCGGATACCTGCGCATTTTGCGCTTCAATCATATCGATCAGCTCCCGGATTCCCTGTTTCGCCATAGAGAGACGATCATAACAGCCATTTTCTGCCGTCGGCATAATTTTGACCCCATTCTGATCATAATGACGATTCCAGAACTCCATATTTCTCAAATCATCGATCCACACATCATGCCTGTAGTCAAATCCGATATCGTAGTCCAGCATATGAAGGTAGATTCCACCTTTATAATAATCATGTGCCGGATTGATACAGGGCGAATGATACCCCATATAATTGTGGCTTCCCGCGCTATCCTCATGATCGATATCACTGAGGGACATGGTCCGCGTCCGATCCAGAATAATGATATAATCGGCGGGAAGATTGGAATAATCCGAGGTATCTTTTTCCGTAATGGTAAGTTCTGCATAACCGTCCTCAATATCGGTCCATCTGGCAGATTTTTCCAGCTCCATATCCGGCTCATTTTCTTTCTTTGTCAGCGCCTGATTTCCCTGGAAATCTCCCGGAATGCTGCTGTCCTCTCCGGAAAGTTCCTCCCGATTCTGACTTTTCAGCTCATAAATCCGGACGTCCACATCCACAGCCGGCATTTCAAAAACCAGACTGTCTTCCCCTTCCCGGACTTCCAGCTCCCGTCCTTCTGCCGTGACCTCTGCTGCCCAGATATTGGAACCGCTGTTACTTACCGTAATTTTTACCTCGGTCCCCTCATACACTTCTTCCGGATCCGCTGAGGCAGTCAGGGTCTGGGAAGGCTGACCTTCCGGATCCTCGCAGTGAATCGTAAGCTTTCGAAGTTCCTTTTCCGGTTCTTCCGGATTCGCAGGTTCTGTCGGCTCTTCGTTTTCCGGTTCTTCCTGCTCCACGGGTTCTGTCGGCTCTTCCTTCTTCTCTTCCCATACTGTTTCTGTCTGTGCTTCGGAAGCTCTGGCCGGAACACTAAAAGAAGACATTGCAAGCGCCAATGCCAGAATCAAAGTCAGCAGTCTCTTTCCGGACCACTCTCTCCTTTTCATTCAAAATCTATCCTTTCTTTCTGTTTCGTATCATCCTCCTTTGTAAAAAGCCGCTATCCAACAATCCTCTGATCTACATGGGACTACCTGCCCTTCCTGCCTTTTCGTCTGCATGTTTTCTTCTTCGTGGAATTATGAGGAGACGTTCCTCTCTGAATCAGTAAGAATCTCTGATATACGCAGAATACCAGATTCTGGAAAATAAGTCAAGTGAAGAATTTAAAGGGGAAGGCTGTCGCGAAGGCAGAGGCTTCCCCACCAGAAAACACTTCTACTTTTCTATTTCCAGCATCGTCTGATATAAGATACCAAATTTCCGATATTTTTCTTCTATTGCTGCACTTTTCTTCGGCATATAGCATATGCTCTCTTTATGTACCTGTTTCGCGGCCTCTTTATAGGAGACACAGGCTCCCGCTGCCACCGCCGCCAGCACCGCTGCTCCGAGACACCCAATTTCTTTCTCTTTAAGAACCACAATGGGAATCCCCGTAATATCTGCCTGTATCTGACACCATATCTGGCTGCGCGTGCCTCCTCCTGTGGCGTAAATATGATGTATCGGCATTCCTGCCTTTTCAATACTTTCGCAGTTTTTTTTCAACACAAAACCTACGCCTTCCATGACTGCCTTTGCCATATCAACTGCATCATGTTCTGCCCTCAATCCATAAAAAATTCCCTTTGCCTGTACATCAAACTCAGGCGCATTCGTTCCTACAAGATATGGTAAAAATATAATTCCACTGTCAGAGGATCTGGTCTCCAGCTTTCTGTTCAGGTTTTCATAATCCATATCTGGCATACAGGTTTTCCGAAACCACTCCAGACTTACGCCTCCGCTTTCCGCCACCGGAAGCATCACATAGGTATCCGCCTGAAAACCATAATGCATAGCTATGCCATATGTTTCTCCCCGTCTGGGTTTACGAGCCAGAGTTGCCAGCGCCATCACTGTTCCCGTAGAAAGACTTACAATACCCGGTTCTGTATTCCCGGTTCCAATCATACCGGCAAAATGATCCAGGGTTCCCACATTTACCTTTACCGATTCCGGAACTCCAATCATTTCCGCTATTTCCTTTGCCAGCCACCCTGCTTCTGTACAGGGTTCTGTCAGCTGTGGCAATTGTTCCTCCCTGATCCCTATCGCTTCCAACATTTCTTTCCAGTAACATTTCTTATAGATATCAAAATAAAAGGAAAACGTAGCTATGGAACAGTCCGCCAGCATCTTCCCTGTAAGGCGATACACAATATAATCTTTTAAGAGCATATAATACGCCGCTTTTTCAAAGATATCCGGGCGTTTTTTTCGAAGCCATAAGATCTTGGTTGCAGGCCATGTGGGAATAATTGCCTGCTGCCCCGTTACCTGTTCACACATTTCAGCTGTAAATTTTCGCTCCAGTTCTGCACATTCTTCCTTTGAACGCTCGTCCATCCAGGAAATAGCATTCATTAGGGGTTTCCCCTCTTTATCTAAAATCACCAGTGTCTCTGCCTGGCCAGTCAAACCAATTTCTTCTATCTGACTGCCCTCTACATTTTCTGCGGCTGCTATCTCCCGGAGCATTTCCAAAAGCAGGTTTTCCAACTGTTCTAAATCAATTTCCACACCAAATCTTCGATCATAGGGGACTGTTGCCGCCGCACTTGCCAGACATTGAAAGTTTTCTGCATCATATACTCCCGCTTTCATGTTTGTACTTCCCAAATCAACCCCGATAAAAAGTCTTCTTTCCATGAAGTTCCTCCCTGCTAATTTTAAAAATGGAGAACGGCTTTTTCCGCTCTCCATTTTCTGTATTCCACTCTGATGCCCGGGCCTTAAATTCTCTTATTTAAAAGCTCCAGAAATCTTCTACATTGGAACTGTCAACCATAAACAATTCAATATTTGTTTTTTCTGAAAGCTCCTGGCCTTCAAAATAGTTAATCGCGCCTTCGTATACGAACTGAGCCAGAATCCATGCATCTACATTCAGACATGCCAGATAATTCGGGTCTCCGTCATGCAGTTTATTGAACGGCTCTGCGCCATAAGCTCCCATGGAAATAACTTTTACATCTGTATTACCTGCTGCCTGAAGTGCAGAGCATGCACCCATTGCGCCATTATCTACGTCAGAAATGATAAAGTCATAAGGCTCTACTATAGAAGAAATTGCATTGTATGCAGTCTCTCGATTACCCTGGGAGTCATGATGACCTACAATTGTAATCTCGCATCCATCTGCATTAGCCTTATCAATAACTTCGTGGAGTCCGATAAAGCGTGACTGGCACTGCTCAGATACTGCATTGGTCAGTTCCACAAGACGGCACTTTCCATCCAGGTTTTCTTTTACATAATTTACAAAATACTCACCCACAATACGGCCTGTCTCAATCTGATCCCAGGTAACACTTGTAATGATCTTGCCTTCTTCTGCTCCACTTGTCCAGTATCCGTCATAAATCAGAATCGGAATTCCAGCATCATATGCCTTATTCAGAGCCTGTGTTGTTCCTTCCGGTGTGGTCGGGTCGATAAATAACATATCACAATTATTTGCAATCATGTTCTCAATCTGCTTTGTCATGGTCTCATCATTTAAATCTCCGTCCTCTACCACGATTTCGCAGCCATAATAGGAACCCAGCTTCTCCAACGCACCCGCAACTGCTGCACACCACTCATCGCCCTTATAGCAGATAGCACAGCCGATCTTCTTTCCCTGCAGAATTGTGCTGTCTGACAATGTAACAGATGCCGGTATGCCATCCGTAGAAGGCGCCGCCTGGCTTGTTGTTTCCTCTGTGGCACTTGTGGAAGACGACGCTGCCGCATCCGGTGTCTCCTGTTTGGAACCACACGCCGCAAGAGATGTTACCATTGCCAATGTCATCAGTAACGCTAAACCCTTTTTCATACTCATACCTCCTGAGATTTCATATTTTAAAGCCTCCGCTTTAAATTCTTTACGTACACATCGCCATAATCTTTTCCTGGGTCGCTTCCGCCGCACTGAGTTCACCTTTCTGTCTTCCTTCGTGCATAACCATAACACGATCACACATTCCCAGAAGCTCCGGCATCTCTGAAGAAATCATAATAACCGTCTTTTTATCCTTTACCAGTTGATTAATCAGGCGATAAATCTCTGCCTTTGCGCCCACATCGATTCCACGGGTCGGCTCATCCAAAAACAGAATTTCTGATTCCTGAAACAGCCATTTTGCAATAACAACTTTCTGCTGATTTCCACCGGACAGATACTGAACCTCTGTCTCCACATTCGGAGTCGCTACCCGAAGCTTTTTTACATATTCTTTGCTGTAGGAATCTTCTAACTCTTCTTTAATAACGCCGCCCCGTATCACTCTTTTCAGGTTTACCAGCGTCGTATTCTTTTTCACAGTCATGATCTGTACCAGGCCCTGCAGCTTCCGATCCTCCGGAATCAACCCCAGGCCGTCCCTGATCGCATCAGCAAACTTACGATAATGCGTCTGTTTTCCATGTACATAGACTTCGCCGGATTCAATCGGGTCGATACCCAGGATTGCCCTGGCCAGTTCTGTACGTCCAGATCCTACCAGACCTGAGATACCAAACACTTCTCCGGCACGTACGGAAAAACTAATGTCCTTCAGGATACCCGCGTTCAGATTTCGTGTTTCCAGAATCACTTCTCCAATGGTTCCCGGCTCTTTCGGGTACTCCTGTCCCATCTCACGCCCAACCATCATATTGATCAAATCCTGCCTGCTCAGTTCCTTGGTCGGCATGCTCTTTATATGCTGTCCGTCACGAAGTACACTGACATTATCACAAAGCTCAAATACCTCTTCCAGACGATGGGAGATGTAGATAATGGTAATTCCCTTTTCTCTCAGCTGTTTTACAATCCGGAACATAACCGCCAGCTCTCGATCTGTTAAAACGGCGGAAGGCTCATCCATAATCAGAATCTTGGAATGTGCATTGATGGCATGCATAATCTCGACAATTTGCTTTTTTGCCACACTCAGATTTGCTACCACTTCATTTACATCGATATCCATACCAAGCTCTTCTACGATTTCTCTTGCCCGCGCCCTCATGCTTTTCCAGTCTACCAGTCTGCCCTTCATAATGGGGCTGCCCAGAAACATGTTCTCTGCAACTGTAAGCGTCTCTGCCAGTTTGATTTCCTGATGTACCACGCTGATTCCCGCTATTTTTGCATCGACCGGGGCATGAAAATGTACCACTTCCCCATCCAGTACAAGTTCTCCCGCATTCGGCTGATAGATCCCTGCCAGCACTTTAATCAGCGTAGATTTTCCCGCTCCATTTTCTCCGACCAGGCCATGGATTGTTCCCCTCTTCACCTGAATGGATACATTATCCAAAGCCTTCACACCCGGAAATTCTTTTGTAATCCCCTTAATGTTCAGAATATATTCATCTTTCATTTTTACTGCCCATCCTTTCTTGCACCGTGTCTCCCGATTTCAGGACAGGTCAGTTCTTTTTCCTGTTATTCAGGGTATCCAGCGTAATTGCAATTACCAGCACGCAGCCTTTCAAAATATCCTGAATAAACGGATCGACACCCATTTGAGAGAAACCGTTGAACAGCGTAATCAGGAAGATACATCCAAACATGGTGCCAATCACTCTTCCACGACCGCCCGCCAGTGAAATACCTCCGATAATGGAACCAATTACCGCATCAAACTCTTAGTTCTGGCCATTCGGTGTTGCAACAGAATCCAGACGGGACATCAATACCAGACCACCAAAGGCTGCAAGGAAACCAGCCAGGACAAAGGTTCCAAAATATACACGTTTTACCTGAATACCTGAGAAAAACGCCGCTTCTCTTCCGCCTCCGACTGCATACAGATTACGTCCTGACTTCGTTTTTGTCGTAATAAACTGGGCTACTATATATAAGACCACCATAATGACAACGCAGCAGGGAATAATTTTTAAGATATAGCCTCTTCCCAGCCACCCTATAGATTTTGGCATTCCCGAAATTGGTGTTGCGTTGGTCAGATATTTTGCCGTACCATAACATACATACTGTGTACCCAGTGTAGCAATGAAAGCAGGAATTCCTACATAAGCTGTCATGAAACCATTGATAGCTCCACACAGAATTCCAACCAAGAGCATAATGATAACAACAAGCCCAGCCGGAAGCCCATAACTCTTCATTAAAATTGCTCCCAATGCACTGGTCAGACAGACTACTCTACCCAGAGACAAATCAAAATTTCCCGTCAGAAGAATAATGGACTGTCCTAACGCTACAATTGCAACCGTGGAACTCTGTAAAAGAATATTCTTCCAGTTCGACCAAGTCAGAAAATACTGAGCCCCGAATTTCATCTGTGACAACGCGCCAAAAATAATACATAATATTGCAATTCCGACTACAGACATGTAATCCTTTGCAAAGCGCTTTACAGCACTAACCCCTGTTTTTGTTGCTATCTTCTCTTTCATACCTTCTCCGTCCTTTCACGCAGGAAAGAGAATCAGATTCTCTTTCCTGCTCTTCCATTTTCTAATAGCCTACCTTCTCCCAGCACTCGAACGGAGCTGCAAGCTCTTCTGCAATATAAACCTGCGTTTTCATCGTCTGGAGCATGGAACTCGGTACATAAGGTGTCACCGGACCATGAGTAACAAGACGCGAAGTCATTCTCTGCCAAGATGAAAATGTGTTGTTTGTAAGCAGGCTGTGAACTTCAATACGCTCTTTTGCGCGCCGTACATCAATCGGGCCAATTGTTGCTGCCCTGGGCGGTACATTCTGTACATAACCAGACTGGCCAAATACGCCATGCAGTGAATTTTGCGCTACGGTCAGGGGATGCAGCGTTACAATACGTGCTTCACAGTTCAGCCATTCCTCAATATCATCACGTACGAACTCCTGAATCGGATCCACGAACGCTACATGGCCTGTCCATCCTGGAGAAGTGGAAATAATATCAGCTCCGCCCTCTGTTACATCATTGATAATCTTAGAATAATCATTAATATTTTTGTTTGTCGGATAGTATACATTGCTGAGCGGCATCCGAAGCTTCGGGTCAATCTGGTATACGAAATACTTCAGCATGGAATGTACAAAACCGGCTTCATAAGTTTCCGGCGCAATATTTCCTGCATCATCCGCCCATTCATCCTCAGCGACGATATAAACCT
>CAKRTY010000007.1 GCA_934402125.1 uncultured Anaerosacchariphilus sp.
GCTTCCCGCTCTATGATACTGACCGGATAAAAATAATCCGCCGTCCGCTCTCCTATGGAGCCGTCCTTCCAGGCAAATACATGGGTTTCATAGCCCAGTGCCTTCGCTTTCAGAATCAGGGGATTCTGGAAGCTGTTGGCGCCGATGATTACAATCTTCTTCTTTTTCACACGCTCACTCCTAACACTGCCATCCGGAGAACAGCAGTAAGTCTATATAATACCAGAGTCCCGACAGGACATGGTACAGGAACAGAAGGTTCCCGATTACGCAGATTGCCTTCTGTTTCCACCTGGTCTGATAAAAACGCAGCGCCGTCATTACAAACAGCAGGAACAGGGCCAGCTGAAGCGCCCACTCAAAATTTCCCGCCGACACCTCCGGACGCTCCACCAGCAATACAAATTCCAGCAGGGAGCAGATATAGAACAGCAGGGCAAGCCACAGCGCCTTGTCCTGAAATACTCTTTTTATCCCCAGAACCACCAGCACAAACAGCGGAAATGCCACGGAAAGCAGAATGGAAAACAGCGGGTTCGGCGCATCCAGTCCGATTACTTCAAAGGGTGAAAGTTCAATGCTTCTGTTTTCCCCGCTGTCAAACATGGCCAGATACTGCACGATAAAGTAGATTCCGGACGGCACGCACATCAGCGCCAGCTTCAGGCTGAAGAGAAAAGAGTTTCCCCGGTTGGGTATCAGTTCTATCAGCAGAAATACTACCATTGCCGGCAGAAAGCCCTGTAAAAAAGAGGGCTTTATAAAGCAGCTAAGCAGCAGAAGCGCGGATTCCCCGGCAATCCAGCCGTTTCCGATGGTTTCCCTCTCCCTGTATATTTTTACAAAGCACAGGAAAATCAGAAGGGCCAGCGGCTTTACCGCCAGATTCGTGGGATTGTGCCAGATCGTGGGACTGCTCTGTCCCAGATAAACCTGTGGATTATACCAGGGCATATAGAGGGCTGTCACGAACAACAGGCTTAAGGCCAGAAGGACACATTTCCACACTTCCCATTTTCTTCCATTGGCATTCCAGAGGAAGCTGTAGAGAAGCGCCCCTGCCGCGCCAAGAAAACAGGCTGTCACAAAGGCCGCTGAAAATTCCCTTCCGAAGGGAAGCAGCCAGTTGATGAAACGCACACAGAAATGCCATACCGGGTAAAAATAAAACTTATTAAACCGCGGTTCCAGCTTTTCTCCCACCGCCCAGCGGGAATGCGTCCGAAAGTCGGTATACTCTTTCCCGATTTCTACTTTTGTCATGGCAAAGGCTGCTGCGAACATTACCAGGATGCAGAGCCAGAAGCCCCATGTTTTCCAGCTTTGTTTTTTATTTTCCATAAAACTCCTTTATTTTTTCTCCCACATAGACTACCTGCTCTTCTTTCAGGCCGTAGTACAGGGGCAACCGTAAAAGCCGCTCGCTCTCTCTGGTGGTGTAGCGATCCTCGCCGAAGAAGCGTCCGAATTTCTGGCCTGCCGGAGCCGTATGAAGCGGAATATAATGAAATACCGTCTGAATTCCCTGCTCCTTCAGAAAGGCGATCAGCCGGGTACGTTCTTCCAGATCCGCTGTTTTTATATAGAACATATGGGCGTTATGTTCACAGCCTTCGGGTACTGTCGGAAGCGTCAGCAGTCCCTCTTCTGCCAGCGGGGTAAGCAGCTCCCGGTAAAGCTTCCAGCTGCTCATACGGTCCGCGTTGATGAGATCCGCCGCTTCCAGCTGAGCCCAGAGATAGGCCGCGTTCATATCGCTGGGAAGATAGGAGCTTCCGGAATTCACCCAGGTATATTTATCCACCTGTCCCCGGAAAAACTTGGAACGGTTGGTTCCCTTCTCCCGCAGGATTTCCGCGTCTTCAATCGCCTCCGGCTTCTGAATCAGAAGGGCTCCCCCTTCGCCCATGGAAAAGTTCTTTGTCTCATGGAAGCTATAACAGCCATAATCCCCGAAGGTTCCCAGAGCCTTCCCTTTATACCAGGCACAGACGCCCTGGGCCGCGTCCTCTACTACAGCCAGATGGTGCTTTTTCGCAATGGCCATAATCGTATCCATCTCACAGGCCACGCCGGCGTAGTGAACCGGAACGATAGCCTTTGTTTTCTCTGTGATGGCCGCCTCTATCAGTGTTTCATCGATATTCATGGTATCCGGTCGGATATCCACGAACACCGGAACCGCGCCCCGGAGCACGAAGGCGTTCGCCGTGGATACAAAGGTGTAGGCCGGCATAATGACCTCGTCGCCGGGCTGGATATCCAGAAGCAAAGCCGCCATCTCTGTGGCGTGGGTGCAGGAGGTCGTCAGAAGCGCCTTCGCTGTCCCGGTCTTTTCCTCGATCCAGGCATTGCATTTCTTCGTAAACATTCCGTCGCCGCAGATATGCTCTGCCGCTATGGCCTCTCTGATATAATCAAATTCTTTCCCTGTAAACGGCGCTACATTAAATCCAATCATTTTTCTACCTCCCTGACATTAAAATCATATACTTCAAAGCTTTGTTCGCCATAGGCAAGCGTATCTACCAGTTCTCTTCCCTGATAGGCTGTTCCGTAGATACTTTCGAAATACCGGTCCATATACCTGAGATTCACATTTTCCAGAGAAATCACATATACCTTATCTTTTTCCACGATATCATGCTTCGGGTCGGTGATTCCAAGCTCTTCGCACTTTTCATTTTCCAATGGGGAAAAGGTGTGCCAGCCGCCTACCGACAGCAGATTACTGAAGGCAAACTCCCGTTTCACTGTAAAATTATCTGTATAAGTCTCTATGGTAAAGGTCGTCATAAAATACACGTTATCCGGATGCTCTGCCATATACCGGTTTACATCCAGAAATTCCAGGTTATAGTCCCGGCGTCCGATATTGTAGGCCTGCACATTTTTCCAGGTATTGGAAGCCGTCATTGCCAGGATCCCAAGGGCTCCCAGGGTCAGTATCAGATTGCCCGGCTGAAGCGTTTTCTCTTCCGCCCTCTCCGATTCCAAAATCCGGTACCAGATTCCCAGGAACAGAAAGATTGCCAGAAAATACAGTACAAAGCCCACCCGCTCCAAAAGCCGGTCCCGGTAGCCCAGATATCCCCAGTATCCAAACCAGAGTACCAGAAACGCAAGTCCCAGTCCCAGTTCCTTCCGGTCTGCCGCCGCGCACAGTCCCAGCGTCATGGCAATGACTGCAAGCGCTATCAGATTGGCCGGGTGATAGGTATCCCTGGTAAAATGCTCATAGATCTCCGCCCAGGCTGTCCGGAGACGTTCCGTCAGCGGATGAGACGCCCGGTAGATCTCCTTCTCATGCTGTGCCAGCTCCGCCATTTTCTCCGGATAAAAATCTTCTGTCAGATACAGGGAATAACGCTGCAGATTTTCCGCCTCCTCCGGCGTGATCTTCAGTCTGTCGTAGACAGCCGGATCGCTCTCATAATTCTGCAGGCCATAATAGTCCATGATGGCTTCCCGATCTGTATTGTATTTCCGGAAGGTTCTCCATTCCGGAGTCCGGTAGGCGAAGGCCTCCACCGCCAGAATCACCAACACCCCCGCTGCCAGCATAAGCGGCACGAAAAGATGCCCAAGCCGGAACGGAAGCGTGACTTTTCCACAGGTCCAGCTTTTTCGCTCCGCATATTTCCACAAAAAACAGAGGGCCGCCGCCGGAACTGTGATCAAAAATACATCGTCCCGGATCAGAAGCGATACCAGAACCAGAAAGACCGCCAGTCCTTCTTCCATCATCACCTGCCACTCCGGGCCGTCTCCGGCCGTATAAAACAGATAGATTCCGGCCGCTCCCGCGATTCCGGCCGCTGTGGTCCACTGGAACGCCGATACATGCTGGATTCCCAGCGCCGTCATCAGAAGCAGGGCAATCAGT
Organism: uncultured Anaerosacchariphilus sp.; assembly: GCA_934402125.1. GTDB lineage: Bacteria > Bacillota > Clostridia > Lachnospirales > Lachnospiraceae > Laedolimicola. Next base: position 3,887 of record CAKRTY010000007.1, read on the forward strand.
GTATATATTATTTTCCAGAAAACCCCTTTTTTTGAAACCAGTCCACGGTACAGGCAAAGTCCAAAGGACAGCAGGATTACGCCAATCATGGTAAGTCCGTACCAGTCGAGCCCCGGAATCAGACGATACAGACCGCTGATCCCAAGCCCCAGCAGATATTTGATATGCAGCAGATGGGCGTCCGGCGTCCCTGTAATAACGCCCGCCGCCACATTCCGCATGGCCACATCGTCATTGATATCATAGATAAACGGAACTGTTTTGTATACCAGAATAAACCAGAGCCCTGTCAGCAGAAAAGAAAGCAGCATTGCTCCCGGAACCCCGGCTCCTCTATTCTGTTTTTTCAAAGCCATGTTTTCCATCACACTACTCCTGTATCTGATAGAGATAGAAATTTCGTCCCTCTACTTCCATTGTTTCCTTTAATACAAGCTCTGCTTCCGGATATTTCCATTCCACATAGGAAGCATAGAAGCCCGGATCCGGATCGTCCCGCACTACCAGAAACGCCTGCGAATCCTCCCGTAGCGTCTGCCCCACATTCCGGATTCCCAGGGCTTCCATACGCTCCCGATCCAGGGGCGAGGTGCTGTACCAGTCTCCCAGCGTCAGGCAGCGGTTCAAAGCGAAATTTCCGTGGGCCGTCACTTTTGCGCCGCCCACCGGCTCCGCCATATAGGTCTCAATAAAATACAACCGTTCCTCCTGGGATTTGCAGGCTTCCTTGAAGCTCTGATAGCAGGTATCGAGTTCAAGCTTCTCCCGGTTACTTTCCGCGGAGATCTTCCACTGCCACGCCGCTACAGCCGCAAAAATAAGACAGAGAAAGCCCAGAATAAACTGCATTCTCTTTTTCTGTTCTGTCTCCCTGTTCCACACGGTTATAAAAAGGCCGGCAAAGGCTCCCAACATCACCAGATGGAGAGAAAATGCCACCCGCTCCGGCAGCCGCCCGGCATAGCCTAATACCAGCCAGAGCCCGCCGTGGGCGCACAGAAATAAGAATACCGGAATGTACAGGCTTTTTTTCTTTTTCCACAACAGGAAAAGACCCATCACTAAAAAAGCTGCCGCTGCCAGACTGACTGTCCCGTAGGCGCTGCCCAGGAACTCTGTGGCAGCCAGTTTTATCCCAGCCGTCAGTCTGACCCCCAGTCCCCGGGCCGCTCCGTTCTGAAGGCTGGCCTCCTGACTTAAGTCTTCCATCATTCCGGCATCCAGCCCGTCCACCAGATACAGGGCATAGTGGCGAAGCGCCCGCACTTCCTCGCTGCTGATTCCCAGCTTATTCTGAAAGAATTCCGGGTCGGCCTCGTAGGAGGGCACGCCCTCATAATCATACACCTCCGAACGCGCCGTCTGGAACCGCTGAAATTCCTTCCATTCTTCGCCCCGATAGGCATTCTTCTCTGTCAGGATCAGCAATCCAACGCTGAAAAATACCAATCCCGGTAAAATCAGTTCCCGAAACTTTACTTCCCATTTTTTACCGTTTCTCCGGACTGTCTTCCAAAGAAAGGCGATCCCGAAGCCCGGCAGGGTCATAAGAAAAACGTCTGAACGGATTCCATAGGTGAAAACCAGAAGCAGCCAGATCAGGATTTCTTCTGTCACCGTTCTGCTTTCCTGTCCCGCCGATACATAGAGGTACAGAGCCGCCGCTCCCAGAGCCGCCGCACTTACTGTCCACTCGAACTGGGCCGCGTGAAACAAAAGCGTTGTCGTCCAGACACCCAGCGCAGCCACCGCGTAGATTAGCTTCCAGCGGAAGCTCTTTTCCGCCGCCAGTCCCCGGTAAAGCACTGCCGCCAGGCTGAAAAACATGGCTCCGGCCATAAAAAAGCCATACCAGTCCACCGTCCGGTTCACCAGGTACAGACGGCTTAACAGCCAGCCCAGCGCATACTGTACAAAAATCAGATGTCCGTCCGGCGTTCCTGTGAAAGCTCCCGAAGCAATATCCCGCATAATCACATCGTCCGCAATGGCATAGACGAAGCCCATGCTCCTGTATACCGCCAGGCCGCAGATAAACGCAAGAAGAACAGACGCCGTCCATGCTGCGCCTGTTCTTTTTGTCACCCTGTTCATGCTTCCCGCTCCTTTACTTCCTTCTGCAGTTCCGTAAATCTCTCATGGGCCGCAATCAGCTGCATTTCAAAATCCTGCTTGTTCTTCTGCTCCATGCTCTGCAGCACCAGTCCCGCAAAGAGGGACTGCAGGGCCGCAATCAGGACAAAGCCGCAGACAATCAGAGTCGGGAAACGGGGAACCAGCCCGGTCTGCCAGTATTCTGTCAGAATCGGAATCAGAAAGCCCACGCCCAATACGGTCAGAATCCCCGCCAGCAGGGAAAAGAAGCCCAGAGGCTTGTAGTTCTTATAGAGATTCAGGATCCGGGTCAGTACCTTAAAGCCATCGGAGAAGGTATTCAGCTTCGACACGCTTCCCTCCGGGCGGTCCCGGTATTCGATGATCACGTGATCCACCTGCATATGCTTGTCCGCCGCATGGATGCTCATCTCGGTTTCGATTTCAAAGCCATGGGACAGCACCGGGAAGGTCTTGACAAAGGAATAACTGAAAGCCCGGTAGCCGGTCATAATATCCTGAATATTGGTATCAAAGAAACGGTTGATACAGTTTTTCACAAAGGAATTGCCAAAATTGTGGAAAGGTCTTTTATTTTCCGTATAATAGGTGGACGAAAGCCGGTCGCCCACCACCATGTCGGACTGCTGCTTCCGTACCTTCTCCACCATGGCAGGGGCCGCCTCTGCCGGATAGGTATCGTCCCCGTCTACCATCACATAGACTTCCGCGTCAATCTCCCGGAACATACGCCGGATCACGTTGCCCTTACCCTGCTGATATTCATAGCGTACCGTCGCGCCTGCCTCCCGGGCCAGCTGATCCGTTCCGTCTGTGGAATTGTTGTCATAGACATAGATGGCTGCCTCCGGCAGGGAACGCCGGAAATCCTCTACTACCTTTTTTACTGTTTTGCTCTCATTGTAGCAGGGAATCAATACCGCTACTTTATCCATAATGACGTCCTCCGTCTTTTTTCATTCATGTTTTCAGGCTTCCTGTCTCTCCTGCCAGACCCGCCAGCACAGATAAAGCAGCAGCGGCGCGCAGGCTATGAACGGGTAATGATACCGCATTTTCACCACAGGCCCCAGAAGATTCGTCAGAAAATATCCGGTAAAGGGAGCCATCACAATCAGCCGCCGCCATTGCCGGCTATACAGCAGAAGCAGCATGGTAAAGAGCCACAGCCATGTATACGCCCCCAGATTAAACGTTGCCGCAACTATCGGAACTTTCTGGAAAGAAGCTTCATTTCCAATTTTTCTATAAAATTCTGAAAGAGCCGGGATTCTGGATTCCATGGTCACGTCCACATCTTCCCGAAACTCCTTACAGTAGTATTCAAAGTAATCTCTCCCCGAACCGGTATCCTCGATGGAGTTGCCGGGATACCAGTATCCGAAGGTTCCGGCCAGGAAGGAATCCACATACATCTTTTTGTGAGACCTTCCCACGCTGACCCAGGTTTTCAAAAACGGCAGGGGATTTTCCGCAAATTCCTTTCCGTGGAAATAGGCCTTTACCGGATCCGCAAACCGGGACATATAGGAATTCAGGCCTTCCTCGTCAATCATGCTTAGGATGCCTTCTCTCTGTTCCTCCGTAAGTCCACTGTTGTCCAGACTATAGACCCGGGCCGCCGACTGCATCAGTACACTGCACATTTCCCTGGGATCGCCCGGCTCAATGCCAAGCGCACTGTAAACCGGCCCCGTGTAGATCCCATACAGTCCCAGGCAGATCACACAGAGCAGCAGCATTTTCTTCCAGTATCTGCGGTACGCCCACAGCAGGAAGGGAATGCAGAATAAAAAGGTATGAAACCCGTTATTCCGGAAGGCAAATAAGAAAAAGACATTGACGCAGAATAACAGCTGTCTGCGCCGGGAGGCAAAAAAGACCTCCGGATATTCTGCCATCCGTAAAAGCTGTACCACCAGTACCGCGAATACCGCCGTAAACAGGGAATCCTTGGTGGCGCATAAGGCCATCAGGCTGTTCACCGGATGGAAGCCAAAGAAAAGAAGCGATCCGATCCACAGCCATTTCGGCGCTTTTTTCTGCCGCAGGTACAGGCAGACCTCTGCGTATAGAGCAGACATCAGAACCATCTGAAGCAGAGAATAGAGCAGGGCTCCGGTCTGATTGGACCCGGTCAGCGCCCGTCCAAGTTCCCTCGTCAGCCACAGCATGGCTGTATGAAGTATCGGGTGATGGGCTGTCCATGCGTGATCGGCCACCGCCGCCAGCTGCCAGCCGCAGTCATAGGAGAAGATCCCCGGCCAGGAGGCCAGAAGCACCGGAATCCAGGATAAAAAGAGCAGGGCGAAGCAGAACCAGTAGAACTTCCGTACCGGGAAGTTGTAGGCGATGAAGTAGGCCGTCGGGCCGTCCGCAAGTGCCCGTAACCCTGCGCTCACGCCAATCGTGAAAAACGGGGCCAGGCAGAGAAAAGCCGGAAGCACCTGGGGATTCCATACCGTATCCGTATAATTGAGAGAAAAGCCCCAGACCGTCAGCGCCGCGAACAGTATTCCGCCCGCCGCGCCGCAAATCCAAAGTCTTCCATTTCCTTCCTTTTTCAGGAATTGCATACCCACATAGAGAAACGCCCCAAACATCAGCATGGCCGTCACGCTGTTGGACAGCATGGTACTCTCTGATCGGATCTGATACAGAACATTGATCCCGCATACAGCCAGAAAGGCCGCCAGCGCCGCTATGCTGTTTCGTACTGTCTTCTCTCGTCTGCTCAAATTGCTCTCCTGATAACCTGCCGGTTATTTAATCGTGTAATCAGAATAATCCAGTGAGAAATTCGGATTGAAATAGGGATCCCCCGCATCCAGATCCGCCTTCCACTTATGGCGGAACAGGTCTACCTCCTGCTGGAAGCGTTTCTGCTTCTCGCCCTCCTCCATACCACGGGTCTTGGACTCGTAATGGTACAGCTCCGCAAAGGGCGTAAATACATTCAGATATCCTGCATGACGGAGCTTCAGACAGAAATCCACGTCGTTGAAGGCAACCCGGAATTCTTCGTCCAGACCACCCACCTCGTCATACTGGGCCCGGCTTACCATCAGGCACGCGCCTGTGACAGCCGTCACGTCCTGGGCATAGCACAGACGTCCCATATAGCCCAGGTGCATCTTATCGTCCTTGTAATGGGTATGGCCCGCCGCCCTGTGGGCGCCGAGACCAATGACAATGCCTGCGTGCTGAATGGTATTGTCCGCATAGTAAAGCTTACCGCCGACTGCAGCCACATCCGGCCGCTGGGCGTACATCAGAAGCTCCTCCATCCAGTCACGGGTGATGACCTTCATATCATTGTTCAGGAGCAGCACATATTTACCATTGGTAAAGCTTACGCCGAAATTGTTGATTTTGGCGTAGTTGAACTCGCCCTCGTACTTGACGATCCGGATTTTCGGATTGTGCTCCAGGGCCTTATAGTAATCAAAGATCTCTTTTGTCTCGCTGTTATTCTCCACAATGACAATCTCGTAATTCTCATAGGTGGACTTATTTACGATAGACTCCACGCAGCGGGACAGATCCTCCATATGATCCTTGTTGGGAATCACAATGGAAATCAGCGGCCGCTCCAGAAGCGGGTAACGGATCCGGAAAATGGTCGGGAACGCCCGGGTGCTCTCCACCTTAACGTCCATGCCATATACGTCCTTGATATGGTCGTGTACCGCGCGCTTGGCAGCATCCACCGCATAGGTTTTCGCGTTGATGTCCTGGGCCACGCTGGCCTTATGGGAACGCCAGTAATACAGGGCCTTCGGTACATGGTATACCAGCTTTGCCTTCGCGGTCAGACGAAGAATCATGTCGTGATCCTGGCTTCCGTCATACTGGCTCCGAAATACGCCCGTCTCGTCCAGCAGGTGTTTTGAAAATGCGGAGAAATGGCAGATATAGTTATTGCCCCGCAGATTGTCCACGGCGAAATCCGGCTTGAAATGCAGCACGATCATGTGATCAATGCTGTCTCCCTCAAAGGTGATCTCGTCGCAGTAGATATAATCCGCGCCCTTCTCATTGATAACCTTCGCGTATTCATACAGCACCGCCGGGTGGAGAATATCGTCGTGATCCAGCAGAGCGATATAATCGCCGGTAGCCATCTTCAGACACTCGTTGGTATTGCCGGAGATTCCCTCGTTATGCTCCAGCACCTGATATCTGATACGGGCGTCGCTTTCCGCGTATCTTCTGCAGATCTCTCCCACGTAAGCGTGCTCGCTGTCGCTGCCGTCCGCCAGGCACAGTTCCCAGTTCTGATAGGTCTGGGCCTGTACGCAGTCCAGAAGCTCTGTCAGGAACTTCTCCGGCGTATTGTAAAGGGGCGTCAGAATGCTGAACTTCACCATATTGGGAAATACGGTCTCCCGCTGGGCCTTTGCTTCCTCCGGACTTGGGAAGCTGGCAGTGCCGTGGCGCTTCATATTCTTGCGCTCCTGCAGCTTGCTTCTTACTTTCCGCATAATTCCGGGGATAGAGCCGTAACGGGTCAGACGATCCCTTGTCTTTTCATAAAAATGCAGTCCCTTCCGAAGGGGAATCGCCAGCTTCCAGGCAAAACTTCCCTTGATCCGATCCAGCTTGAAATTCAGCTCCTCGATCTCCTTCTCGGACTCTTCGATTTTGCTTACGAGGACCTCGGTTTTCTCCCGCTCTGCCTCATAAAGCTTTTTATAATCCATTTGTTCCTGATTATTTTCCATAACTTCCCCCGTTGTTTATTCCTTTGCGTTGGGATCCTCGTAGGCGTCGCAGACCTCCTCCGCCTCGCCAATCATCCGCACATGTCCCCGGTCAATCCAGATGGCCTTATTGCAGATCTCTTTGACCTGCTCAATGCTGTGGGACACAAAAAGGACCGTGGTATTCCGATCCATCATTTCCCGGATACGCTTTTTACATTTATTCTGGAACTGATAGTCGCCGACGGACAGAATCTCATCGATGATCAGGATATCCGCATCCACGATGGTAGCGATAGAGAAGCCCAGACGGGCCAGCATACCGGACGAAAAATTCTTGATGGGTACATCCACAAACCGCTCCAGTCCCGCGAAGGAAATGATATCGTCGAAGCGCTCCTCCAGCATCTCCTGGGAGTAACCGATGAGCGCGCCGTTCAGGAAGATATTCTCCCGGGCAGTCAGATCGTGGTCAAAGCCGGCTCCCAGCTCAATCATCGGCGCGATGGTTCCCGTGGTTTCCACCGTTCCCTTGGTGGGTTTGAGCACGCCTGCGATGATTTTCAGCATGGTACTCTTACCGGAACCGTTCATTCCGATCAGGCCCACGGAATCGCCTTTGCGAATCTCGAAGCTCACATCATTTAAAGCCCAGAACTCCTCGTAAAAAAGCTGCCGCTTTAACACCTTGATGACATATTCCTTAATGCTGTCTACCTTTTCTTTGGAGAGGTTGAAGCACATGGATACATTATTTACTTCTATGGCATTTTCTAACTTCATGCTGCTCTCCTATATCTTCAGAATAAACTTATCCTGGGATTTCTTAAATACCAGGGAGCCGACAACCAGGGCAATCGTACACCATATGATACTCTGCACATGGAGGATCCAGGGCGCGGTTACGCCGTCCAGCACTACCGCGCGGAAAATCTTAATAAATGCCGTCAGCGGATTGGCATTGATGATAAATACGGCCCACTGCGGCGCTCCCTCCAGAATGGACATGGGATAAATCACCGGCGTCAGATACATCCAGGCCGTCGTTACCACGCTGTACAGGTGCATGAGATCCCGGAAGCTTACGGCTGCCGCAGACAAAAACAGGCTCACGCCTGTGGAAAACAAAAGTACATAGAGAAGCGGGAATACCGCAAGCAGCACGGTGGGAGTCACACGGGAGCGTGTCACTACCATCACGATTACCAGCGCAATCATGGAAGACAGCAGATTGACGCCGCTGGACATGACCTTGGTAATCGGGAACAGATACTTCGGTACATAAACCTTTTTGATCAGCTCGCCGCTGTGGACGATAGAACCCATGGCAATGCTGGTAGATTCATTGAAAAAGTTGAAGATCACCTGGCCGCACAGCAGATAAACCGGAAAATTTTCCACATCTCCGTAACGGGAGAAAAAGTAAGAAAATACAATCGACAGTACGGTCATCATCAGAAGAGGATTCAGTACCGTCCATACCAGACCCAGTACAGAACGCCGATATTTGGTTTTGATGTCCCTCATCACCAGCTGGTTGATGAGGGCTCTGTATTTTACAAACACACTAAGCAAGCTCACGGCGGTATCCTTTCTGAATCAGACTATTTATCACTGCAATCAGCACAAACGCGCCTAAAAATACCATGCCAAAGCGGAAAAAGCTAAAGCACAGCACCTGATCGTTGGGTCTGGGCGCAGAGTAATAAGCGTTGTTGAAGATAAACAGCTCACTGCAAAGAGCCAGATAGACAGCCGCCAGGAAGGTCAGAATATTGCCCTTTCCCAAGATTACCTTCATGGGTCCCCGGGCGTCATGCTGCAGCTTCCAGATACCGGAGGAGTAGATATCCTCTGCCTCTACCTTCAGCCGTCTGTTTTCCTTCTCCAGGGCATGGGTTTCCTTCATGGCAATATCAAGCTTGCCCAGAAGCTGTGCCTTTTCCTTTTCCGACACACTGTGCTTCTTGATCTCCTGCCAGTATTCCCGCTTCGCGTTGCCCAGCTCCAGTACCCGGAAGGTCACCTTCGCTGCTTTAAGCTTCAGGCACAGGGCCTCGTCCACGAAAAATTTCGGATCGTTATGCAGGTACACAAAGACAGGATCAAAGTCCACATCGCTGTTGGTTTTGATCCGATCCGCTTCTATCTCTTTTGTTTCCTCATTCTCATAGGTCAGGGCAATCTGATCCAGTCTGACCATGCTGCTGTCCTCCAGCAGCGGGTCAAACCGGAAACCACAGGTATGCTCGAAGCCTGTGAGATCAAAGTCCAGAGTTACCGCTTCACCCAGGGTGCAGGTATAGGGCACCGTCAGGGAATCCTCCGGACGGAAATCCTTGCCTGTATCGATAAATACCTCTGCTGTCAGCTGTATGCTCTCACTCATCTTACTTCTTCAACTCCTTAATTCCGCCCCATTTCTGATCCTTCTCAGAAATAGTCAGTTCCATTCCCTCCGGGATCGGCCATTCTACGCCGATATCCGGATCGCTCCACAGAAGTCCGCCCTCATCGTTCGGATGATAGAAATCCGTGCACTTGTACGCAAATTCCGCGTAATCAGACAATACCAGAAAGCCATGCGCGAAATTCTTCGGAATGAAAAACTGCTTTTTGTTCTCTGCAGACAGAAGCACGCCGTACCACTGTCCGTAGGTGGCGGATCCCTCGCGCAGATCCACGGCCACATCAAACACTTCGCCGCTTACTACCCGGACAATTTTGTCCTGGGGATGATTAATCTGGAAATGAAGGCCGCGCAGTACGCCCTTTTTGGACGCGGACTGGTTGTCCTGTACAAAGGGCATATCAATGCCTGCTTCCTTGTAATCATTGTAGTTGTATGTCTCCATGAAATAACCGCGCTCGTCGCCGAATACGGTCGGAGTAATCACCTTCAGACCTTCAATCGGACAGGTCTCGACTGTAATCTTACCCATTTTTTCATATCTCCCTTATCTGTTTTGTCAATTATAAACCGTTCGCCACATCAATCAGATACTGACCATAGGCTGTCTTCAGAAGCGGCTGCGCCAGTTCAATGAGCTGCTCTCTGTCAATAAAGCCGCGTCTGTACGCAATCTCCTCGATACAGGAGATGTACATGCCCTGACGCTTCTGGAATGCGGCTACGAAATCCGCAGCGTCCAAAAGCGCATCGTGGTTACCGGTATCCAGCCATGCAAAGCCACGGCCCAGGGTCTCTACCCGCAGGGTTCCCCGGCGCAGATACTCGTTATTAATGCTGGTGATCTCGATCTCGCCTCTTGCGGAGGGCTTTACATTCTTGGCAATCTCTACCACATCATTATCATAGAAGTACAGACCCGGAACCGCATAGTTGGACTTGGGGTTCTCCGGCTTTTCTTCGATGGAAAGAGCCTTGCCCTCCCGGTCAAACTCTACCACGCCGTACTCACGGGGATCTTTTACGTAATAGCCGAAGATGGTAGCGCCGGTTTCCCGCTCTGCCGCATTCTTCAGAACCTGGGAGAAGCTCTGTCCGTAGAAGATATTGTCTCCCAGAACCAGGGCTACCCGATCGTCGCCGATGAACTTCTCTCCGATGATAAAGGCGTCAGCCAGGCCTCTGGGGCTCTCCTGTACTGCATAGCTCATCTTCATACCCAGCTGGGAACCGTCGCCCAGTAAATCCTCAAAAATAGGCAGATCCCGGGGTGTGGAGATAATCAGCACCTCACGGATGCCCGCAAGCATCAGGGTAGACAGCGGATAATAAATCATCGGCTTATCATATACCGGCATAATCTGCTTGGAAATCGCTTTTGTCAGCGGATAAAGTCTTGTTCCGGAACCTCCGGCCAGAATAATTCCCTTCATTTATCTTTTCTCCTATCTGTTCCGTTCCTTATTTATTCTTATACATCTCTTCGTAGTATTTCTGATAATCGCCGCTGGTTACGTTCTTCATCCAGTCCTCATGCTCAAAGAACCACTGGATAGTCAGACGGATACCGTCCTTGAACATGGTCTCCGGGTACCAGCCGATCTCCTCTTTGATCTTGTCCGGGGCAATGGCGTAACGACGGTCATGGCCCTTACGGTCTGTCACGTAGGTAATCAGATCCTTGCTTACCAGCTTCTTTCTCGGATCCTCATCCGGCAGCATCTCCTGCAGAGTCTCCAGGATAATGTTGATGATCTCGATATTCTGCTTCTCGTTATGTCCGCCGATGTTGTAACGCTCGCCCAGACGTCCCTTCTCCTGTACCATATCGATCGCCTTGGCGTGATCGTCCACATACAGCC
>CAKRTY010000008.1 GCA_934402125.1 uncultured Anaerosacchariphilus sp.
GCCTTCCCCTGACCATTTTCCGTATCCGCGAGGAGCACGAGGCGGCTGTCCTGGAGATGGGAATCAGCGACTTCGGGGAGATGACCCGGCTTGCCCGCATGGCAAAGCCTACGGTCTGCGTGTTGACCAATATCGGTCTCTGCCATCTGGAGAATCTGAAAACCCGGGACGGCATTCTGAAGGCCAAAACCGAGATGTTTGAACAGGCCATGCCCGGCGCTCAGATTATCGTAAACGGCGACGACGACAAGCTGATTACTCTGAAATCCCGGACGCCGAAGCCGACCTTTTTTGGTCTGGATTCTTCTCTGGATCTCTATGCGGAGCATGTGGAAAATCTGGGACTGGGCGGCAGCCGCTGCGACTTCGTAACAAAAGCGGGCCGTTTTACCGCGCTGATTCCGATTCCGGGCCACCACATGGTCTATAACGCGCTGGCAGGTACAGCCGTGGGTCTGGCGCTGGGACTGACGCTCCGCGAGATTCAGGCCGGAATCGAAGCGTTACAACCGGTCAGTGGACGCAATCATCTGATTCATACGGAGAAATGGGATATTCTGGACGACTGCTACAACGCCAACCCGGTATCCATGGCAGCTTCCCTGGACGTTCTGACCAACGCTCTGGGACGGAAGGTGGCCATTCTGGGCGATATGGGCGAGCTTGGCGAAAACGAAAAGCTGCTCCATTATAACGTGGGCTGCCATGCGGCAGATGATCAGATCGACGCCATCTTTGCCGTAGGCGAGCTTTCCCGGGAATTGGTAAAGGGTGTACAGGCAAAGGATCCGGAAGGGCGGCTGATCTGCAGGCATTTTGCTACCAAAGCGGAGCTTCTTACGGCACTGCCGCTGCTTCTTCTGCCTGGGGATTCGATTCTGGTAAAGGCCTCCCATTTTATGGAATTTCCTGAGATTGTAGAGTGGCTGGAGCGCCACGGGAACTAGATAGAAGAGATCGCATAAAAAGGGGAAGCTGCTTTCGCGGCTCCCCTTTTCTCATGTACTTTTTTATTTTATAAATCCGTCCTGCACGATATCCTGAATCACTTCCGTCGGAATGGTGAATTCCACGCTTCCCATGTACATGGGAGCCACTTCTCCTTCGTCAAATACGATAACCAGCCTGCCCTCTTCGTTGATGTAGAAGGTGGTGTCCGCTGTAATAGACTTGAAATCCCATTCCGGGATGTCGCTGTCCAGCCAGTAAGTGACATTCTCATCGGCAGCCATCTGCTCCTTCATCTGCTTCCGGATATTCTCACTGATGGGATCGATGTAATTGACCCCTTCCTTGAATATGCCGCTTAAGTTTATCAGCTCTCCGGTCTTTTTATCAATATGGTAAATTTTTACTGTTTCTTCGCCGCTGGCCATGATAACCAGCTTATCAAACCGGATAGAGAACAGACGCTCCGAATCGGTAATCACTTTATAGTCCAGATCCACCGCCTGATATCCCTGGCCGTCTGTGGCCTCCACGTCTGCCTGATACTGGGCAATAATCTCGTCGGTGTATTCCTGGATGCTCTGGTTGATGGCGTCGGTGCTGTCCTGATTGACGGTGCCGTCTTCATTTTTTACCTCTACCTCCGGCACCTTAACGTTGGCGTACATCTGATTGGTGCTGTCCTGATATTCCCGAAAGGTGACAACCTCCGCAATTGCCCCGATCACCGGGATTTTCGCCATGGCGTGGGCGATATTGGCGCCGGAATTGGCCATGACTGTGATTGCAATAAGGGCTGCCGCAACGGCTCCTCCCGCGGTTTTTGTGAAAACGATCGTTTTATTTCTCTTTCGTTCCTTCTTTGCCGTCCGGATTCCTGCGTTTACGCGGTTTCGAAGCTCTGCGGGAATGGGGATCTCATGATATTCCTGATTCATTTTTCTTAACCTTTCATCCTTCATAGAGCAATTCTCCTTCCGTTAATTCCACTCTGAGCTTTTTCAGGCTTCGATAAAGTATGGTTTTCACCGTGTTCGTATTTTCCTGGAGCGTCCGGGCAATGTCCTCCAGCTTCTGATCCTCGAAAAACCGCAGCACAATCACTGCCTTTTCCCTGGGCTCCAGAATATTCAGGGCCTCCAGGGTATCGAAATCCTGATAGGTATCTTCCTTTCCGGTCTCTCCTGCTTCCTCCAGTCCGGTTTCATTCTTTCTGCTGCGGATCAGATCCACAGCAGTATTCATGACAATGCGCCAGAGCCATGTCCGGATATAGGCTTCCTGCTGCACTTTGCCCGCGTTTTTGATGGCCTTGTATACACTTTCCTGTACGATGTCCAGGGCATCTTCTTCGTTTCTTACATAAGAGTAGGCCAGCCGGTACATGGCTTCATAATTGTCCAGAATCTGGTCTTCTACTTTTTGCTGTAAGGATGCTGTTTTCATCTTCTGTCCCGTTCTCCTTTCCTTCCATTCTATCTGTTAGACGGCAGAAACCTTGAAATAGTTTTAAAAAATATCATTTTATTTCTGCTATAAAAATTACCCTGAAGAAAAGCCTGTGTCAACCGGCATTTTCTGTCAGGGTAATTTCAAATTCTCTCTATCGCTTTTAGAAGCTGTGACCTCCGCCGGAATCACCTCCGCCACTGTATCCGCCTCCGCCGGAATCGCTTCCGCCGCCGGATCCGGAGCTTTCAGCTTCCGTAAACGTGTAGGTACGGATACACTGCTTGGACACCTTCAGTTTAAACCGGTTGGTATCAAAGGGAGTCATCCGCACTTTTTCTTTTTTGACGGTCATACTCCGGGCTGCTCTCAGATACAGGTAGTTGAGCAGGAAGCCCAGGATAATCGCCAGGAACAGGTTGTTGATCCGCTGCATGGGCCGCCAGATGCTGCTGCCGGTGAGAAGTCTCTGGCACTGCTCAAAGGCTCCGATGGCACAATCGTCGTAGCGTTTGGCGCTGGCCAGCCGATAGATATTATCTGTAATGGAGTTGGCGTCCCGGTTGCGGATAATATGCCGGGTGGGACCGGTGCAGTACAGATAGATCTCCCTGTGATACATATCAATGGTGAACATGACCACAGGAGCCTTTTTGGAGCTGCCGTAGTATCCCGCGCAGACCTTTTCACAGACCGCTGCCGTAGTGGAAGCCTCCTTTTCCTCTGTGGTATAGAAGATGACGTTGGCGTACTCGGAGATGGGCTCCATACTGGCCAGAACCGCTTCTTTTTCATCGTCGCCCACCAGTTCTGCCTGATCCTCGTAAATGATATCGTACGGATCCGTCGCCAAAACAGTTTTATTTCCAATGAGCAGACTGCCAAGCCCAACGCCCAATACCACCGCGCAGGCAATCCCCATTTTCCAAAGAAAGCTCTTTTTCTCTTTTCTTCTACTCACGGTTATGCCCTCCTTTATAAAGCTCAAACTGCGGCATGGGCCGGGAACAGCTTAAGTTGTAATCCCGGATAATTTCCAGAAGCATCAGGATATCCACGCCGAAGGCCGCCAGGATCACTGCATAATACCACAGATCCTCTACCGGGTTTACATAAGCTGTCACGCCCAGCAGCAACGTCGCCAGCAGGCAAAGCCAGTCCACAGGCAGAGTCCGGGTCCGGTTTTTCCAGAGCTTCGTCCGCTTCGGCGTATCCTTCAGAATGAGCACCAGCTGGAACACTGCGGATACCAGCGCCAGGAACACCTTCAGGGACTTGCCGCTCTCCGTGTAGGCCGTATCACAGAAGGCCACTAAGATAAAGGTAATCAGGAAAATGCCGATGGGCGTACCAATGACAGAGGCCACTATAATCAGCGGAATCTTCCATTTTTCATTGCTCAGGCGTTTCTTCCGGCGTCTCTTCTTTACCCGGTATTCCCGGGCAACCTCTCTCTGATAAAGTCTCTTGATGTTGGAATGCCACAGCAGGCACAGCACCAGGTTAAACAGGGCTGTGATTCCCAGCATGGTCTTTGCCGTAAACATCAGATCCTGAAACAGGCTGAATATCACAAATAACACAGCCGCCAGAATCAGGGATGTGATTGTAAATTTTTTACTGTCCACGGGAACGTCACAGCTGATATTCGCATTTCGCCCGTCGATGGCCGCATAGGCTACACGCCCTCTGTTCCGATAGGACATGAACCAGACCGGCTTCAGCACGTCGCCCGCATAACGGGTATGCAGAACCGGTTCCCGTTTGGCCCGGGTGACATCCATACCGGCCAGGTTAGCATTTAACTGATCCTCCAGCTTCTGTCCGGCCACAGTCTCGGCATACGGCTCATAGACCTCCGGCGGTACGTCGGCAGTGTCCGCATAGAAATCGCAGAGAAAGCCCGGCGCGAAAACCCGGCCGCTTCCCCGGTCAATCCCGTCCTGAATCCACTCGCTCTGCTCGTCCGGAAAAGAGGAAGAAGCCGCATGGGTGATATCCGTCACCTTTCCGGAGGCCTCGATATTCATATCCCATTCCTTTACCGTATAGTGCCGTCTTCCTTTTTTCTTGCCGTTATAAGTGGTAGTCTTTCCCTTCATCTGGTACGCGCCCTCCGCCTCCGCTTCATAGGAATGAGAGGGGACGTAGATTCCGCGGAATTCATGCTCCGCCTCCGGATTCTTATATTCCTCCGGCACATAGGCGCACCGATTCACAAAATCCCGGAACCGCTTCCTGCAGTCTGACTTGTCCACGGTAAATGGAAAAATCCGGAAAGGCACCTTGATCTGCTCCGTCCGCTGCTGCAGTACCGCAGACGCGCCGCAGTAGCTGCAAAAGCCCGCAATGGTATGGTCATTGGTGTAAATCTCGCCGCCGCACTGGGGGCAGCGGAAGGCCTGGATCTCGTACAAATCCTGTTCCGCGTCCTTCTCTCGCTTGATCGAATCCACATCAAAGCTGCTGCGGCAGCTTCCGCAGCGCAGTCTTCCCAGCTTAATATCGTACAGCAGTTCACTGCCGCAATTAGGGCATCCGTACATACTTTTTCCTCCGTATCTGAAAGCTTGAATTATCTTCATTTTACCAATTTTTGACGCTTCTGTATAGTTAAAGTTTGACATAAACTGTACAAAGAGCTTCCTTTGGAACATCTTATGTCAACTCTCACTGCTGTCCTGAAAGCCCTGAACCAGCTGCTCTGGGGCTTCCCCATGCTTCTCCTGCTCTCCGGCACCCATCTCTTTCTGACCTGGAAGACAGATCTGATTCAGAGAAAGCTGCCTCTGGCCATCCGTCTCTCCCTGACGCCGGAGACAGAGTCTGATACCGGCGGCAATGGCCTTACTCCCTTCGCCGCCCTTTCCACAGCCCTGGCCTCCTCTCTGGGTACCGGCAATATCATCGGCGTAGGGACTGCCATTGCCCTGGGAGGCCCCGGCGCTGTCTTTTGGTGCTGGATTACCGGCTTCTTCGGGATCGCCACCACCTACGCCGAGGCGCTGCTCTCTCTTCATTACCGTGTCCGCGGGCCGGAGGGAAGCCCCGTCGGCGGGCCCATGTATGTACTGGAACATGTTCTGCGCCGGAAGCGTTCTGCCCTCCTGTTCGCCCTCTGCGGCGTTCTGGCTTCCTTTGGGATCGGCTGTGCCGTACAGGCTCACGCCATCTCCGACGTGCTTCCGCTCCCGCCCCTGTATACCGGACTTCTCACAGGCTTTTTCACCTGGCTCGTCCTTTTCGGCGGCGTCAGAAGTGTGGCCCGGGTCTGCCAATGGCTGGTTCCCTTTATGACCTTTTTCTATCTGACCGGCTGCCTGTGTCTTCTCCTGCAAAATCACCGCTTCCTGCTGCCAGCCTGTCGCCTGATTCTGAAATGCGCCTTTCTGCCCCGCTCTGTCTCCGGCGGCATGGTGGGATCTGGAATGCTGCTGGCTGCCCGTTATGGCGTCGCCCGGGGTCTCTTCACCAATGAAGCCGGCATGGGAAGCGCGCCTCTGGCCGCTGCCGCCTCCCGCTGTTCTTCTCCTGTCCGTCAGGCTCTGGTAGCCTCTACCGCCACCTTCTGGGATACGGTGGTGATCTGTCTTATCACCGGCCTGGTCATCGTAAGCCATCTGCTGGCAAAGGAGCCTGGGCTATTGACAACAGACGCCGTCCTCTCCGGCGCGGATTTTACCTGGCGGGCTTTTTCCTCCCTTCCCCGGTTCGGCCGGCCTATGCTCCTTGTCTCCATCGTCACCTTTGCTTACGCCACCATTCTTGGCTGGTCCTTTTACGGAGAACGGTGTCTGGAATATCTTTTTGGAACGAAGGCCTTTTTCCCGTACCGGCTCTGCTGGATTTTCACTCTGGTGTTCGCGCCGGTTCTGAAGCTTTCCCTGATCTTCCAGATCTCGGATCTGCTGAACGCGCTGATGGCCTTGCCCAACCTTCTCTCCCTTCTGCTACTGGCAGACGTAATCCGTTCAGAAACCCGCCGGTACTTTGCGAAAAAATCAGACCCATGAGACAAACCAAAAGGGACTGCCGCTTCTTTTTCGTGTATCCATAACACTTCAGAAGGACAGTCCCTTTCGGTTCTGATTCGATGTCTTCGTTTCCATGTTTCATTTCTCCGGCTCTTTTATAATACCGGCTCCTCCGCAAAGCTCTCATAATACTCCTTAAAGAACTCGTTGATTCTTGCCAAAATCTTCTTCATAAGTCATGCTCCTTTCTGACTCTGGTTTGTTTTTCTTGTTGTCTTTACTATAGCACCTTGCAATCAGTCTGTGAAATACATATAATAAAAGCATATTCATACTTGAAAAGTATTACAGGGAGGCACTTATGGAACTCAGACATATCCGGTATTTTAAAGCAGTCGCAGATGAAAGGAACTTTACCCGGGCAGCGGAAAAGCTGAATATTGCCCAACCGCCCCTGAGCCGTCAGATCCAGGATCTGGAAAAGGAGCTGGACACCAAGCTGTTTCTCCGCAGCCCCCACAGTATCTCCCTGACCGAAGAGGGGGAGCTGTTTCTCCAGTACGCCAATCAGATCCTCGACCTGGTCAATAAATCTGCGGAGGAGGTCCGGGAAGTCAAGGAGGGACTGCAGGGCATGCTCTACATCGCTTCGGTCGAGGGCTGCTGTCCCCATCTATTTTCCCAGTGGATCGCCTCCTTCCAGCAGAGGTATCCCCATGTCCAGTACAATCTCTGGAATGGCAATTCCGACGACGTCTATGCCCGCGTAGCCAAGGGTCTCTCCGAGGTAGCCATGATCACCGCGCCCTATAACAAAGAGGGCTTCGAGGTGCTGCCCGTCTGCCGGGAACCCTGGGTTGCCATCTTCCCCCAGGAGCATCCTCTCGCCTCCCTGCCCGGGGACAGCGTGACGCCGGAGCAGCTTCTTCCCTATGATCTGCTGATTCCCTCTCGGGAATCCCGTAAGCATGAGATTGACCAGTGGTTTCTGGAGACAGGCCGCACCCCCATTATCCGGGGCCGTATCGCCCATATGGTAAACGCCTATGAGCTCAGCCTTCACGGCGTCGGTATCTCCATTTACCCGGCCTCCATCTCCTCCCTGCTCCACGGTTCGGAGCTCTGCGTAAAAAAAATCAGCCACCCGGACGCCTATGCTTCTTATGCTCTCATCTGGAGCAAGAACCATCAGCTGTCCCATGTGGCTGAGGAATTTATCATGCATGTGGAAAATCAGCTTACGCCGCTGACTTAGCGTCAATCAGCTTCGTAACCTTTTCCATGCAATACAGACAGGTGGGAAAAATATACAGGCTGGCCGATATCCAGGCCGTCTGATCCGCAAAGCAGATCGCCGTATAGCCAAAGGCTCCCACGAAGCCAAGGCTGACCACCGTCCGGGCAATCATTTCGGTCACGCCGGAGAAAAAGGCGCGTCCGGAGAAGCCCAGCCCCTGTGCCACCATTCGGGATACATTGAGAATCCCGAGGCTCCAGTAGAAATAACCCATACACCGGAGATACTTGGCGGAAGCGTCCAGTACCTCCACGTTATCTCTGCTTAAAAACATCATAGACAAGGTCCGTCCGAACAGAATCAGCGCCAGACCCGCAAAGAGTCCGTATCCCACGGACACCGCCATGCCCCGGGACATACCCTGACGAATCCGCTTCGCCTGACCTGCGCCCAGGTTCTGACTACAGAATACGGAAGTGGCTGTGGCCAGCGCGTCAAAGGGACACATGGCAAACTGCTTGATTTTTACAGCCGCCGTAAAGGCAGATACGTAGATACTTCCCAGACTGTTGTTGGCCGACTGCATGACCATACTGCCGATGGCTGTAATCGAAAACTGAAGACCTGTGGGCAGTCCCATCACCAGAAGCTCCTTCATGGCTTCTCCGTCCACCTCCCGGTTCTCCCGGGACAGCCGCATCAGCTCCACCCGGCGAATGATAAACACCAGGCACAACAGGCCGCTGATGGCCTGGGCTGTCACCGTCGCAATAGCCGCTCCGGCGCATCCCCATTTCAGGACTACAATACAGAACAAATCCAGAAAAATGTTTAAAATAGCGGAAAATGCCAGGAACAGAAATGGCGTCCGGCTGTCTCCCACCGCCCGTAAAATAGCGGACAGATAGTTATACAGAAGCGTAAAGGGCAGCCCGATAAAGATCACCATCAGATACGCGTAGGCATTTTCAAAAATATCCGACGGCACGGATAAGATACGCAAAATCCAGCCGCCGAGCAGAGTGCAGGCTGCGGTTATCAGCACGGCGATTCCCACTGTCAGAACCGCGCCGTTAAAGATGTAGCGGCGCATGGTATCCTGCTTCTCCGCGCCGAAATACTTCGCAATCGGGATACCGAAGCCCGTACAGCTTCCCATGCAAAAGCCCAGGACCAGGAACTGCACACTGCTGCTGGCTCCGACCGCCGCCAGCGCCTTCGCGCCCAGAGTCTGGCCTACGATGGCCGCATCAATGATATTATAGGTCTGCTGCAGGAGATTGCCCACCAGAAGGGGCAGGGCAAACTGCAGGATCGATTTTAAGGGATTATCTTTCACCATAGATACTGTTGACATCTTTTTACCTCATATAAAAAACGAAGAAATAGTACTTTAATGGTTTACTACTTCTCCGCTTTTCTGTCAATATTTTTTTATTTTTTCTCCGGCTCTATCCGGCAGACGGCCCGGCCTTCCCTGGCGTCCAGAAGAAGCCTCGCCCGGTTCTCCGACACGTCGAATACCCGGATCAGCCCTTCGAATTCCGCCTTATCCGGCCAGAGCTTCGGAAATACGTCCCGGAAGGTATTCAGATATTCCGGCCGGTAGATTTTCGTCTTGCTGTTTTCGTTGATGGCGCCATAGTAGATGTCGGCCTCCACCAGCTCCTGGAACATATGGCTGCCGTAAGACAGGGACGGATTGTATCCGGCCTTGCTGTAGGCCACCTCACAGATGGCGGAAAAGCAGCTGACGTCCGCATACTTCACCGGAACTCCCAACTCCGGCGAAGAGGTGCCGCACCGTCCCGGTGTCAGCAGAAGCAGTTGTTTCCCCTGCTTGCTGAAATACTGGTTGATAAGGCCGATTACATTGGCCACCTCCGGCTTTCTGGCGTAGGGACAGTCATAGTATTTCTGGGGATCCACCCAGACAATAAAGTCCAGCCTTTCTTCCTTGGAGCGCCACATGGAGGTTCTTCTCACATCGAATAAAACCTCTTCCTCCCGGCCCTCGGGCATCACGAATTTCTGCTCCGCCACCTGCCGTAAGGGGCGGCACTGGAACAGATTCAGATGAATCCTTCCGTCCTCACCCGGCTCCATGGCAAATTCGATATCTACGGGACGACCGTATTCTCCCTCCAGCATCTTCAAAATCCGCTGCATCATCTGTATAAAGCCATCGTCATAGGCGATTCCCTGACAATCCGCAAAAAGCACCGGACGGTACCGGCCCATCTCCTGCAGCCGTTGCTCCGCGTCGGTGTCATGACTTAAAATCAGCTTTTTCCCACGCTCCGGCAAAAGGGGCATCAGTTCCTCCAGCCAGATGGTTTTGTGCGCCGCCGTCTTCAGATCCAGCACATCCACCTGTCGCTGGGAATACTTATGGCGCTCGCCTGCAGACGAATAGAGATTTCCCCGGGCACGATCCAGCGCAATCAGTCTGGGATAGTCTCCGGGGGTACGTTCTACCGCTCTGGTTCCCAGGCCTGCCACGATTCGCAGCATACCGGCCTCGGGATTCATCTCTTCCATCCATTTATAGGGATTGTAGGAACAGCCCATACCGGCCGCCAGAGGGAGGTAGTAACTGCCCATGGGCATACCCTCCACCCTCTGTACCAGTAAGGCCATCCGTTCATCCGTATGGGTCAGGCCGCGGGTTCTGCGGTATTCCACCGCAGATTCGTTCCAGACACTTTTGTATACACGGAACACCGCCGCCTTTAATTCTTCTATCCGTTCAGTCTCGTCTCCCTGGTTGGTGCAGAATACAGATTCATATTTTCCCGTAAAGGCATGGTCGAAGCCATCCTCCAGGGTACTGCTGGAACGAACCACGTAAGGGTCCTGTCCCAGGTGCTTCAGCAGTTCCCGGAATTCTCCTTTTGTCCGCTCTGAGAAGGTTTCCTCCCAGAGATATTCCGCAAACACGTCGGAGCCGATAAACCAGGAATGGTGTGGGAGCAGCAATGACTCATATTCGGGAAGCTTTTCTTCTATCAGCTTTCTGGCAAGCAGTACGCCGCAAGCCTTTCCTCCGATGACTCCGTCGCCGACCTTATAGCGCAGGACCGTCCGGTAATCCTCTTCGGTAAACCATTTCACAATCAGCTTTTCCATCCGCGGCTCGCGGGTCATCAGCTCATTGCAAAGCAGCCTTTTCTCCTGAAACTCCAGCGTCTGTCCGCTTTCCAGCTTTTCCCTTACTCTTTTTATTTCCTTCACTCTGCTCATGCCACTCACTCCGTTCGCAGCATACTCTCCGCGGGAGAATGACCGCGATAATTTACGGCCAGATTGCTCTTGCTTTCTTAGCCTTTACTACACGGTCCACCGCGATCAGGTATGCGCCTGTACGCATAGGAACCTTCTTTTCCTGTGCAATATTGTATACAGCATCGAAGGAGTTGTTCATAATTCGTTCCAGCTTTGCGTTGACCTCTTCCTCGGTCCAGCTTACAGACTGGATATTCTGTACCCACTCAAAATAAGATACGACTACGCCGCCGGCATTGGACAGAATGTCCGGTACGACAATAATACCCTTGCTGTTCAGAATCGGGTCTGCATCTGCGGCAGTCGGTCCGTTGGCAGCCTCGATGATCAGTTTTGCCTGGATCCGGTCTGCGTTGGAGCCGTTGATCTGGTTCTCCAGTGCTGCCGGTACCAGAACCGTTACCGGAAGTTCCAGAAGCTCTTCGTTGGAAATACGGCTCATGCCGGCTTCCTCATAGCCTGACAGCAAGTTCTTGCGATCCTTGCCCAGGTATGCCAGAATTGCCGGAATATCCAGTCCGTCTTCCTTATAGATACCGCCGGAGACGTCGCTGACAGCCACAACCTTCATGCCTTCCTGGTGCAGCAGCTTAGCGGTGATGCTTCCCACGTTACCCATACCCTGTACAGCCACGTCGGTGCCCTTCATCTCCAGACCCATTTTCTTCATCATATTTCTTGTGGTGAACATAACGCCGCGTCCGGTCGCTTCATTTCGTCCCAGAGCCCCGCCCAGCTCGATGGGCTTGCCTGTTACTACGCCGTGTACGCAGTGTCCCTTCAGCATACTGTAGGTGTCCATCATCCAACCCATTACGGTTGCGTTACTTCCTACGTCCGGTGCCGGAATATCCTGTTCCGGTCCGATCAGCGGCATGATAGCCGCGGTAAATCTTCTGGTAATCGCGCGGAGCTCCCGCTCGGAAAGCTGACGGGGATCGCAGACAACGCCGCCCTTGCCGCCGCCAAACGGAATATTCACAACTGCGCACTTAAAGGTCATCCATGCTGCCAGAGCCTTTACCTCGTCGTTGTTTACTGCCGGATGGAAACGGATACCGCCCTTGGCCGGTCCTCTGGAGGTGGAATGCTGGATACGGTAGCCCTCAAATACGCGGGTGCTTCCGTCGTCCATAACCACCGGAACCGATACCTTCAGCTCGCGCTCCGGATACTTCAGCGGTTCGATATCGCTCTCACTGTAGCCCAAAATCTGTGCCGCCTCGTCCATAACCTTCAATACATTATCATAGGGATTGTATGCCATATTGGTTTCTCCTTTCTATTTTACCCCAAAATTTTTCCGTTGCAAATAAAAATTTCCTTCTCCTTGTATTTATTATAAAATTGCGGTATGATATTATCAAATATCTATATTTATATGTACATTATAGTTATTTATCTATACATTCGGATACTTACACGCTAAAAAAGCCCGTTCTATCGGGCTTTGCAGAAATCGTTATATAATTAACAGGAGGTTTTTATGTTCAATGGTATGAATTATGTCTATGAGGTCTATAGGACACAAAGTTTCTCTAAGGCAGCAAAGAATCTCTATATTTCTCAGCCTTCTTTAAGCGCCATGATCAAGAAAATTGAGGCGAAGGTCGGGGCTCCTCTTTTCGACCGGAGCACCAATCCCATCCAGCTTACGGAGTACGGCGAGCAGTATATTCGGATTGCGGAAAAAATTATGGATCTGGAGGACGAATTTGCCTACTCCACGGATAATCTGAACGAATTAAAGACCGGACATCTGTCCATCGGAACCACTTCTTTTTTTGCCTCCTATATTCTGCCCAAATACATCTCACAGTTTTCGGCAGCCTATCCTCACGTCAAGGTAAACCTCTATGAGTCCGATTCCCAGACGCTGGCTCAGAAGGCCTCGGTAAATGAAGTGGATATGGTAATTGATAATTTTCACACCAGCGACGACATCTACTGCCATCGGGTTATCATGAAGGAATACCTGCTGCTGGCCGTTCCGGCTTCCTTCCCCTCCAACCGGCGGGCCACCCGGTATCAGCTTACCTGGGAGGACGTCAAGCGCGACGTACACTTAAATCCTGCGTTTCCCGGCGTTCCTCTGGAAAAATTCAAAGAGGAGCCCTTCGTGACCCTCCGTCTGCCCAACGACACCCGCAGACGCATGGAGGCCATCTGTCAGAACGCCGGCGTGAAGCTGAATCCCATCCTGAAGCTGGATCAGCTCCTGACTACTTATCACCTGACAGAAAACGGCATGGGCGCTTCCTTTGTGGGTGATACAGTCGTCAAAAACCTGTCTCCCAATCAGCCTATCATCTATTATAAGCTGGACGACCCCAACGCGGTGCGGAATGTGACCCTGTACTATCGGAACAACAAATATCTGACCCGGAGTATGTCGGAATTTATTAAGATTGTTCTGGCAAATACATAAGGAGCCCAATCAGATCCGCTTCGGTCCGGACCTCGTAATCGGGTCTTAGCTCTCCCGCTGCCCTGCGCTCCCGGTGATTGAACCAGACGGTTTTCCAGCCCACGCTTCCGGCTCCCACCATATCATACCCGTAGGAATCACCCACATAGCAGATTTCCTCAGGCTCCAAACCAAGCTTCTCCTGGGCCTGAGTAAAAATCCCCTTCTCCGGCTTTGCGATGCCCAAGGCTCCGGAAATCCAGATCCGTTCCATCGGAATCCAACGTTCCACATCCAGAGCACGAATCTTATTTTGCTGATGCTCTTCCGGACCGTTCGTGATAATTCCGAGCGTCGTCTTTTCTGACAGGGCCTCCAGCAGATGTTCCATATTCTCTGTCAGACAGATGGTCTGCTGCTTTTTTTCATACACCTCCTGGAACCGGAGCGCCGTGGGAGTATCTATGATTTTCCCATTATCCCGAAACGCATGTTCCAATCGATAGCTATATAGCTCCTCCCTGGAAATTTCGCCCTTTAGAAACTGCGAATAAATCATATCGTTATATTTCCGGCAGGCCAGGAAGATTTTCTCCGCCTCCATGCTCTCCTCTGTAAAGAACTCCCCAAGAGCCTCTTTAAACGGGAGCGACAAATCATATAAGGTGTCGTCTACGTCAAATAAGATCGCTTTTATCATCTGTCTTCTTCCCTTTCCATAATTTACAGCAGCGCCTCATCGTTTGGGCTGATACCGCATATTGGATACATTATATACGGTCACAAACGCCTTCGGATCTATCTGGCTGATAAAGTTCATCAGCTTCTGATACTCTGTCTTATCCACAATCGTGATAATCTCGTTGCGTTTTTTCATATTGTACGCGCCAATCGCCTCGTATATGGTTGCTCCGCTGTGTAAGTCCTCTATGATGAATTTACGCAGCTCCTCTTCCTTTTCCGTAATCACGCAGACCCGGCGTTTGATATTATGGCTGAAAATAAAATGATCCAGTACCATTCCGTTAAAATAAGTTCCCAGGATACTCAGTACCACTGTTTTCTTGTCATACACCAGAGCGGCTGAAAGCGCTACCGCCATTCCGGAAAGCGACATGGCCTTTCCCAGCTCCATGTGAAGATATTTATTCATGATCATAGCCACGATGTCCAGTCCGCCTGAGGACGCGTTCCTGTTAAACAGGATACTGAGACCCACGCTTACAACCAGAATATAGCAGAGCACATCCAGCTCCTGACTGTTGGTCAGCGATGTGAAATCAGGAAGCAGCTTTTCAAACACTCCGAGAAAGACAGGCAGCATAATACTGGTATACACCGTTTTTGCCCCAAATTCCCGCCCGCAGGTAAAAAAACCGATAATCAGGAGCACCACATTCAGAGTCATGGTAATCACAGACAGGGGCAAGGGTACAAAATTGGACAGCACAATACCGAGACCGGAAATACTGCTTATGGAAGTATGGCTTGGCACCAAAAAGAAATAAACCCCCACCGCAA
>CAKRTY010000009.1 GCA_934402125.1 uncultured Anaerosacchariphilus sp.
GAACGAAGAACTGCAGGATCCGGCTGGCGTCTACATCCAAAGCACCGGCTCCTGCCTGAAGCACGCCTCTGGTGGTCGCTTTCCCCTGAACCTGACCAACCGCTTCGTCCACCTATTTGATGGTGAAAACGACGGTCTGGTAGGGGAAGCTTCCTTCCGCTGGGGTGAAGCATACACCTACCTGACTGCCCCCGGCCACCGCGGTATTTCTCATGGAGACATGATTGATCTGAACCGGGAGAATATCGAAGGGTTTGATGTGCGTGAATTTTATGTAAACCTGGTGAAGGGGTTAAAAGAAAAAGGATTTTAACATAAACTTAACATAACCTGCGATCTTCTTTTACCTCTCCTTGATAAGGTGATAACAGAAACAAAAGAAAAAATTAACTTTGAGAAGTTATCATGAATGTAATATCAGGAGGGAGTAGAATATGCAACATGTAGAAATGCTGTTTCGTTTTATTGGCGGTCTGGGTATGTTCCTGTACGGCATGAATGTCATGGCGGACGGACTGCAGAAATCCGCGGGCGATAAGATGAAGCATTTACTGGAGTTCCTGACCAGAAACCGTCTGATGGGAATACTGGTGGGAGCAGGAGTGACCGCCATTATCCAGAGCAGCTCGGCCACCACGGTTATGGTAGTCGGTTTTGTAAACGCAGGGCTCATGAACCTGACCCAGGCGGTAGGCGTCATCATGGGCGCCAATATCGGTACGACGGTGACGGCCTGGCTGGTGTCCATGAGTGAATGGGGCGCTTTTCTGAAGCCGGAATTTTTTGCTCCGCTTCTGATTGGAATCGGTGCTTTTATGTTGCTGTTTTCTAAAAAGGAAAAAATCGTGGATGTGAGCGAAATCCTGGTCGGCTTCGGCGTACTGTTTATCGGACTGAATTTTATGTCTGGCGCAATTACCCCTTACCGGGACGCGCCGATTTTCTCCGAGGCCTTCCGGGTACTGGGCCGGAATCCTATTTTGGGTATGCTGGCCGGCCTGGCGGTTACGGCTCTGATTCAGAGCTCTTCCGCATCGGTGGGTATTCTGCAGACGCTGGCGGCCAACGGCCTGGTCAACTGGAGCTCGGCGATATTTATTACCCTGGGACAGAATATCGGTACCTGTGTAACTGCGCTGCTGTCCAGTCTGGGTGCCCACAAAACCGCGAAGCGGGCGGCGGTGATCCATTTCCTTTTTAATACCATCGGCGCAATTGTATTCGGCCTTCTGATGTTTGTGGTCTTTACCATCAATAAGGCCTGGGCGTCTTCAGAAATTAACAGTGTGGGAATTTCCATGTTCCATACCTTCTTTAATGTAACGAATACCCTTCTTCTTTATCCCTTCGGCAATCTTCTGGTGAAGCTGTCCGGAATGATTGTGAAGGACGACG
This sequence comes from uncultured Anaerosacchariphilus sp., assembly GCA_934402125.1. Taxonomy (GTDB): domain Bacteria; phylum Bacillota; class Clostridia; order Lachnospirales; family Lachnospiraceae; genus Laedolimicola. The sequence goes on from CAKRTY010000009.1 coordinate 1,396, forward strand.
GGGAGGAGGAGCAGGCGGAGGAGGCCTTCGAGCTTCCCCATATCGAGTCCCGTTTTCTGGAGACTCCGTCCTTTGCGGTAGAGGGCGCCCTGAAGGAAACCGTCCGCATGGGCGAACTGGCGATTGCTCACGTGGAACTTGTATTTGACGCCATTCGGACCGGAAGCCAGAAACGGGTTGACAAGGCAGTTCGCTTAGAGCAGAATATGAATGAGTACGAGAAAAGGATGACAGAATATCTGACGGAAATCAGCAAAGGCTCCCTGACGGATCACCAGCGTCTGATTATCAATAATCTGTTTTATACGGTCAGCGACATGGAACGGATCAGCGACCACTGCGACAATCTGGCAGAGCTGACCCAGAATATGATTCGCGACGGCCTGCATTTTTCTATAGAAGCCATGCATGATTTTGAGGAGATTGCGGAGCTGACGGTAGACGCGGTGAAGGCGGCTGTACTGGCCCGGGAGACCGAGAAAATGGCCTATGTGCAGCAGGTGATTCAGATTGAGGATGAGATAGACGATCTGGAGGAGGATTTAAGGACCCAGCATATCAACCGTCTGGCCCGGAATCAGTGCTCAGCGGCCAGGGGCGCGATTTTTTTGGATATGCTCAGCAATATTGAGCGGATTTCTGATCATGCAAATAACATTGTGGAATATGTGGCAGATGAAAAAGAGGGATAACGGTGAAGAAGAAAGTTCTGATAGGCTACATTGTTGCGGCAATTATCGCGTTAGTTGCGTTTGAATACGCATTTTGGACAAATGGCTTCAGCTATCTGGAGCATCAGAGCGAGAAAAGCTATCTGACCCAGGCAGAAATGCTGCGGGATTTGTTTCAGGCGGAGGATGTGGCCGGGAAAAACGGCTATGAGCAGTTTGCGGAGAATTACGCGAAAGCCTACAATATCCGGATTACCATTATAGATTCTGAGGGCAATGTACTGGGAGAGTCCCAGGGAGCCGGCCAGTTGATGAGCAATCATCTGAACCGGGAAGAGGTGCAGAAGGCCCTGGATGGGCAGAGCAACAGCCTGATTCGGAAATCCGATACCTTCGATGTGGACTACTGTTACTGCGCGGTGCCGGTGGACTGCGGTGATTTTCACGGCGTCATGCGTGTGGCCCTGCCTTTAAGTGAATTGAAAAATATGGACAATGAATTTGTCCGTTCCACGGTTCTGGTAACCCTGGTGCTTCTGGTTGTGGTATTTTTCCTGGGCGCTTATTTCCGGAAATATGTGCAGGCCATGAAGAAGGTGGAAAATATGCGGCGGGAATTCGTGTCCAATGTGACCCATGAGCTGAAGACGCCGCTGACCTCTATCCGGGGCTTTGTGGAAACCCTGAAGGACGGAGCCATTGAGGATCCGAAGATGGCCCACAGATTTCTGGATATCATTGACATTGAGACGGAGCGGCTGAGCCATCTCATCAGCGATACCCTGCTGTTGTCCGAGATTGAGAGCAAGCAGGATACCAACCGGGAGCCCTGCGACGTCAACGCAGTGATCGCCGAGGTGGTGGAGCTTCTGCAGCCCAAGGTTAAGGAGCATGTCCGCCTGATTTTCCAGCCGGATCCGACGCTGAAGCCCTATAACTGCAACCGGGACCGGATCAAGCAGCTGCTGATCAATCTGGTAGACAACGGTCTGAAGGCCACGGAATTCGGCGCTGTTACTGTCAGATGCCGCACCATGGGAAATGAACTGGTGCTGGAAATCTCGGATACGGGTATCGGAATGGAGGAGGAGCAGCTGGAGCGGATTTTCGAACGCTTCTACCGGGTCGATAAGGGACGTTCCAAGGCCCAGGGCGGTACCGGACTGGGCCTGTCCATTGTGAAGCATATCGTGGAGCTGTATCACGGAACCGTTCATGTGACCAGCAAACCGGGCGTAGGTACGGAATTTACAGTGAAGCTGCCGTATTAAAAAGATGATAGAAGTATTGGAAGGCAATGAATCATTGCAGAGGAGATATCATGGCAAAAAAAGTCATATTAACCATAGATGATGAAGAACATATCCTGGATCTGTTGGAGTATAATCTGGAAAAAAATGGATACGAAGTTCTGCGGGCTGAGACCGGAGAAAAGGGACTGGCGATTCTGAAAACCATGCAGGTAGATCTGGTGCTGCTGGATTATATGCTGCCCGGTATGGACGGGATTGAGGTGCTGAAAAGCCTGCGGGCAGACAAAAACTTGTCCGCTATGCCGGTGATTATGCTGACCGCCAAGGGCGAGGAAATTGACAAGGTTCTGGGACTGGAGATGGGCGCCGACGATTATATCAGCAAGCCCTTCGGTATCCGGGAGCTGCTGGCCCGGGTGAAGGCTCTGCTTCGCAGAAGCTCCCTGGAAAAAATCGAGTCGGAACCGGAGGATAAGATCACAGCGGGAGACCTGATCATTAACAATACCTCCCGGGAGGTCTATATGGAAGGAAAGCCGGTATTCCTGTCCCTGAAGGAATTTGAGCTTCTCTACCTTCTTGCCAGCCACCGCAACCGGGTATTTACCCGGGAGCAGCTTCTGGAGCTGATCTGGGGGTATGAATATTCCGGAGAAACCCGGACCGTAGACGTCCATGTGCGGAATCTCCGCAAGAAGATCGAAAAGGATCCGGATCATCCCCAGTTTATTCAGACCGTGCGCGGTATGGGTTACAAATTTGTCTGAATGATAATTTCATAAACTCTTCAGTCTGAAGAATCCTGCTTAGAATCCTGTTTGGCAGGATTCTATTTTTTTGCAAAAACCCTTACACCCTCTTTACAGACACTTTACGAAACCTGGCTTTTACCCTTTACATTGGCAGACTAAGATAGTAATCACAGGGCGGGCAAGAGAAACCAAACGCCCTGGAGAAGAAAAGAGAGAAGAGGCCGGAAACGTTCACCCGGCGAAAAGGAGAAAACATTATGAAAAAGAAAACAGTTAGCTTATTGATGACCATGGCACTTACAGCAGCAATGCTGGCAGGCTGCGGAAGCTCTGAGACCGCAGATACCACAGCGGCTGCGGATACCACGGCTGAGGCAGAGGATACTGCGGCAGCGGCAGATACAGCAACAGCAGATTTCGACACCGACGAGGATATCTCCGTATACTCCCGTGAGGACGGTTCCGGTACCAGAGGCGCATTCATCGAGCTGTTCGGCGTAGAAGAGAAGGACGCCAACGGAGAAAAGATTGACAACACCACCGAGGACGCAACCATCACCAACAATACTTCCGTTATGATGACCGGCGTGGCAGGCGATGATTACGCAATCGGATACGTATCCTTAGGCTCCCTGAATGATACTGTAAAGGCACTGAAGATTGACGGCGTAGAACCCACCGTAGAAAATATCAAGAGCGACAGCTACAAGGTATACAGACCCTTCAACATCGCAACCAAGGGCGAGGTAAGCGAGGCTGCGCAGGATTTCATCGATTATATCCTGAGCGCAGAGGGACAGCAGATTGTAAGCGATGAAGGATACATCACCATCGACGACGCGGCTCCGGCATTCGCAGGCGGCCAGGCAAGCGGCAGCGTGACAGTAGCAGGTTCCTCCTCCGTATCTCCGGTGATGGAGAAGCTGGCAGAGGCTTATATGAAGCTGAACAGCAATGTGAAGATTGAGATTCAGACCAGTGATTCTACTACAGGTATGACATCCGCTATCGACGGCGTATGCGACATCGGAATGGCTTCCAGAGAACTGAAGGACACAGAGGCCGAGAAGCTTACCGCAACGGTTATCGCACAGGATGGTATCGCGGTAGTTGTGAATAACAACAACCCCATCGACAACCTGACCAAAGACCAGGTAAAGAGCATTTACGTAGGCGAGACTACTTCCTGGAGCGAGGTAGAGTAAGCAAAAGAGGGCAAATGATATGAAACAGGCGGCTTGGAAAGCGCGTATCAAGGAAGTATTTATGCAGGCGGTGTTCTTCATAGCCGCCTGCGCCTCTATTCTGGCAGTAATACTCATTTGTGTATTTCTGTTTGCCAACGGACTTCCGGCCATCGGAAAAATCGGACCGATGGAGTTCCTGCTGGGAACCAGATGGAAGCCGGGCAACAACATTTTCGGAATCCTGCCCTTTATCCTGGGCAGTATCTATGTGACAGCGGGAGCGATTCTCATCGGAGTTCCCATCGGAATCCTGACCTCGATTTTCATGGCGTATTACTGCCCGAAGAAAATCTACCGTCCCCTGAAGGCAGCTACCGAGCTGCTGGCCGGAATCCCGTCGGTCGTGTACGGCTTCTTCGGCATGATGGTTCTGGTTCCCCTGCTCCGGCAGATTCCCCATTGCAAGGGAAATGTAATGCTGACCGCATGCATCCTTCTGGGTATCATGATTCTGCCGACTATCATCGGAACCGCGGAAACGGCTCTTCGGAGCGTACCGGCCATGTACCATGAGGGAGCGCTGGCACTGGGAGCGACCAAGGAGCGGAGCGTATTTACGGTTATCGTCCCGGCGGCAAAATCCGGTGTGCTGACTGGAATTGTACTGGGAATCGGCCGGGCCATCGGCGAGACCATGGCAGTTATCATGGTAGCCGGAAATCAGACCAAGATGCCGGAGAGCCTGTTTAAGGGCGTCCGTACCATGACGGCCAATATCGTCATTGAGATGGGCTACGCCACAGACCTGCACCGGGAAGCTCTGATTGCCACAGCGGTTGTGCTCTTTGTATTTATTCTGATTATCAACTTAAGCGTATCACTGTTAAGGAGGGGCGGAAATGGAAGCAATTAATAAGCAGACGGCAGGCGATAAGCTCCATGCTCTGCGGAAGCATCCGGGTTCCCTGATTCTGTTCCTGCTGGTGGTGCTGGCAACATGCGTGACCTTTGCCGTACTGATTTTCCTGATCGCCTACATTCTGATCCGGGGCGTACCCTATCTGACGCCGGAGCTGTTCTCCCTGCATTATACCTCGGACAACGTATCCCTGATGCCGGCGCTGTTCAACACCATCGAGATGATTTTCCTGGCGCTGATTCTGGCGGTTCCCGTAGGTATCTTTTCTGCCATTTATCTGGTGGAATACGCGAAAAAGGGAAATAAATTCGTAGGCGTGGTGCGGGTAACGGCGGAGACGCTGTCGGGTATTCCTTCTATTGTATATGGCCTGTTTGGTATGTTGTTTTTCGTAACAAAGCTGAAATGGAGCTACTCCATGCTGGCCGGTGCCTTCACCCTGGCGATTATGATTCTTCCGCTGATTATGCGGACCACGGAGGAAGCACTGATTTCCGTACCGGATTCTTACCGGGAGGGAAGCTTCGGACTGGGAGCCGGAAAGCTCCGGACCGTCTTTCAGGTGGTACTGCCCAGCGCGATTCCGGGTATCCTGGCAGGTGTGATCCTGGGAATCGGCCGTATCGTGGGCGAGACGGCGGCGCTGGTGTATACCTCCGGAACGGTGGCCAAGTATGCGGGAGCCATGGAATCCGGCCGGACCCTGGCTTTACATATGTACGTGCTGACCAGTGAGGCACTGCATGTGGATCAGGCGTCAGCCACAGCCGTGGTGCTGCTTATCATCGTAATCGGAATTAACGCGTTTTCAGGCTTTATTGCAAAGAAGCTGGCGAAGAAGACAGGAGAATAGAAATGGGTATTATGAAGATTGAACATCTGGATCTGTTCTACGGGGATTTCCAGGCGCTCAAAAATGTAAATATGGAGATTGAGAAAAATGAGATTACCGCATTTATCGGCCCGTCCGGCTGCGGAAAATCCACCTTCCTCAAATCCCTGAACCGTATGAATGATATGGTGGCCGGCTGTAGGATTACCGGAAAGGTAACCTTAAACGGACAGGACATCTACAAGGGAATGGACGTAAATGACCTGCGCCGGAGAGTGGGCATGGTATTTCAGAAGCCGAATCCGTTTCCCATGAGTATCTACGACAATATTGCCTATGGTCCCCGGACCCACGGAATCCGGAATAAAGCGAAGCTGGACGAAATCGTAGAGGAATCCCTGCGGAACGCGGCGATCTGGGACGAGACCAAGGATCGTCTGAAAAAGAGCGCCCTGGGTATGTCCGGCGGACAGCAGCAGCGTCTCTGTATCGCCAGAGCCCTGGCCGTGAAGCCGGAGATTCTGCTGATGGACGAGCCGACCTCCGCGCTGGATCCGATTTCCACTTCTAAGATTGAGGACCTGTGTATGGAGCTGAAGAAGAGCTTTACGATTGTGATGGTAACCCACAACATGCAGCAGGCGGCGCGTATCTCTGACAAGACCGCATTCTTCCTGCTGGGCGAGGTGATCGAGTACGGCAATACGGATCAGATCTTCTCCATGCCGAAGGATACCCGTACCGAAAATTATATTTCAGGAAGGTTTGGTTGATGCTATGAGAGATTTTTATGAAGAACAGCTGAATGAGCTGCATACACAGATGATCGCCATGGGCAGTCTGTGCGAAAAGGCCATTTCCAATGCTACAAAGGCGCTGACAGACGGCGATCTGCAGCTGGCAGAGGAAATTATGAAGAATGACGCCATCATCAACCGCCAGGAGCGGGATATCGAGAGTCTCTGTATGAAGCTGATTCTCCATCAGCAGCCGGTGGCAGGGGATCTCCGCCGGGTTTCCGCGGCCCTGAAAATGGTGACGGATATGGAGCGTATCGGCGACCAGGCGGCAGATATTGCGGATATTGTCCTTGATATGAATGAGAAGCTTCCGGATAAGTTTCTCCATGTGTGCAAGATGGGCGTAGCAGCCATGAAAATGGTCACAGACAGCGTCAACGCTTACGTGGACGGAGACCTGGAGCTGGCCCGCCAGATTATCCGGGACGACGACGTCGTAGACAATCTGTTCCTGAAGGTCCGCGGAGAAATTCTGGAGTCTATCCGGGATGGCAGCAGCCGCGGGGAAGAGGTTCTGGATCTGTTCATGGTGACCAAGTATTATGAGCGCATCGGCGACCACGCCACGAACATTGCGGAGTGGGTAGAATACTCCATAACCGGGGAACGGTCCAATGAGAATTGATAACAGTATTCCGAGAGAATACAAAACGAAAGCCAGAGAGCTGCAACTCTCTGGCTTTCTTGTCACTTGTTCTTATAAATGGCTTTGAAATATCAGAAAATAATAAAATATTTACACAAATAAAACAATAATAGAAGAAAAAACTTAAAATAAATTAAAAATAAGTGTTGACAAATGGAAGAAGTCCCGCTATAATACAATTAAAGATAAGGAACAAGAAAAAACAAAAGCTTCAAAAGAAAGAAAGCGAAAAACAACTCAACTATCTTCTTAAATATAACCCAGTTATATTTAACATAGAGAATGAGTAATCTAAGTAAAGGAGGTACAGTCCAACAGGAAGGTAACGAATTACCCCATAATCTGAGAAAGCGAGGTACAGACCGCCGAAGACGTAAGAGGGACTTCCTAAAAAAGCTTTCAGAAAGATGTCAATCTTAATCAAAAGCAGATTTACGGAAGGCAGGGTAAAAAAGTAACCGGAAACCAATCGTTCGATGAGAATCGGTAGCAGAAAAGAAGAAAAGCCGGATGAGAAAAAAGAAAGAAAAAGCAAACCGGTATAAATGAACTTTACAGAAGATCGAAAAACAAAACCGAGCACAGAAGAAATCGAACGGAAAAAGTCAATGAGACTTCAAAAATAAAATAGAAACTGAAAACAGAATAAAGAAATGAGGTATTAGTCCAATGGACAGCATAGTTTGACAGCGGGTATCAAAGAAAGTAGAGTTGATACCCGCTGATTTATTTTGTTTAAAAATAGGATTCGTGCTATAATGAAAAAAACTTACGGAGAAGGAGAACCCCATGTTCCTGCAATTCATTTTCGGCAATTCCGGCGCGGGAAAATCTTATACCCTGTACCGAAGTGTGATCGAGGATTCCATTCGCCATCCGGAACAGAGCTACCTGGTGATTGTGCCGGAGCAGTTTACCATGCAGACCCAGAAGGAGCTGGTGCGGCTGCATCCGAACGGAGGTATCCTGAATATTGATATCCTGAGCTTTCAGCGTCTGGCGTACCGGGTATTCGAGGAAACCGGAACCCAGGTGGGAAAGGTACTGGAGGAAACCGGAAAGAATCTGGTGCTTCGGAAGCTCGCCCAGGAGAAAAAGGGGGAGCTGAAGGTTCTGGGCGGGAATCTGAAGAAAATGGGATATATCAGCGAGATTAAGTCGCTGATTTCCGAGCTGACCCAGTATGCGGTGACGGAGGAAGCCCTTTCCAGGCTGGTGGAGCAAAGCAGAGAAAAACCGCAGCTGTATTATAAGCTGCAGGACGTGCAGGTGCTTTACCGAGCTTTCCATGCGTATCTGGCCGATCAGTATATTACGGCGGAGGAGCTTCTGGAGGTGCTTTGCCGGGTGGCGGAGCAATCTACCCTGATCCGGGAGAGCGTGATTGTGCTGGACGGCTTTACCGGCTTTACGCCTATCCAGAATCTATTGCTGCAGAAGCTGATGCTGTACGCGAAAAAGGTTGTAGTGACGGTGACTATAGACGAGCGGGAGAATCCCTATCGGGTGGAAGGGGAGCACCAGCTCTTTTATCTGAGCAAAAAGACAGTGGCAGGCCTGAAACGGTTGGCAGAGGAGGCCGGAGTACCGGAGGAGAAGCCCCTCTGGGTACACCCCGGTGAAAAGAGCCGGTTTTCTGCCGGAGGAGAGCTGGCCTGGCTGGAGCAGAACCTGTTCCGGCTGCGGTGGCGCAGCTGTCCGGAGAACCATAGCTCTGGTCAGATCCGCCTTCAGCTGCTTAAGAATCCGGAGGAGGAGGTCGCCTGGGCCGCCGGGAAAATCCGGGAGCTGATTCGGGAAAAGCAGTATCATTACCGGGACTTTGCCCTGATTACCGGAGACATGGAGGCCTACAGCCCGGTACTGGAGCGGGTCCTGGAGGATTATGGAATCCCCTGCTTTCTGGACAATAAGCGGAGTATTCTGAAGAATCCTTTTGTGGAATGGATCCGGGCGGTTCTGGAGATTGCGGAGCAGGATTTCTCATACGAATCGGTGTTCCGGTATCTGCGAAGCGGCCTTTCCGGCATGGAACCGGAAGAAGTGGATCTGTTGGAAAATTATGTGCTGGCCCTTGGAATCCGGGGCGCGAAGCGGTGGGAGGATCGATTTATCCGCAGCTACCGGGGACTGACGGAAGAGGATCTGGAGCGGATTGACAGCTACCGGGCCCGGGTGGCAGAGGACTTGCTGCCCTTTGTAAAAATACAGCGGAAGAAGGCCGTGGACGTCCGGACAAGAACTACGGCCCTCTACGAGCTGATCACGAAGAAGGAAATTCAGGGCAGACTGGCTGTCTTTGAGGAACGGTTTAAACGGGAAAATAACCAGGTGCTGGCCAAGGAGTATCATCAGATCTATGGAATCCTGATGGATCTTCTGGACAAGCTGGTGGATCTTCTGGGCGAGGAGGAGCTGACGGTCCGGGAGTTCACGGAGCTTCTGGAAGCGGGCTTTGGGGAAGCCCGGGTGGGTGTCATTCCTCCTGGTGTGGATCAGGTGATGGCCGGAGATATGGAGCGTACCCGGCTTAAGGACGTAAAGGTACTCTTTTTCCTGGGCGTCAATGAGGGCAGCGTGCCGAAGAATGCTTCCCGGGCGGGGCTTCTGTCCGATATGGAGCGGGAACAGCTGCGGGGAGCCGGTATGGAGCTGGCGCCTACGGCCCGGGAACAGGGATATATCCAGCGGTTTTATTTGTATCTGAATCTGACGAAGCCGTCGGAGCGGCTCTATATCTCCTGTACGCTTGTGGACAGCGGAGGAAAGGCGCTGCGGCCTTCCTATCTGATGAATGTGATGAAGCGTCTGTTTCCGGCGCTCACCCTGGAGCAGGAGAGTGCCCGGAGTAAATCCGGCCTGCCCCGGACAGAAGGGGAGGGACTGCGGCTGCTGATCGAGGGGCTGAAGGAATACCGGGAGGGCAGAGGCAGCGGGCAGTTTTATGAGCTGTACCGCTGGTACGCAAGACAGGAGCGGTACGAGGAAAAGCTGGCGCAGCTTCTGGATGGAGCCTTCTCGGCGCATCGGGATACAAAGCTTGGAAAAGCAGTGGCCCACGCCCTTTACGGAACCGTGCTGGAGAACAGTGTGACCCGTCTTGAGCAGTACGCGGCCTGCGCTTATGCCCATTTTCTCATGTATGGCCTGAAGCTTTCCGAGAGAGAGCAGTATGAATTTGCCCCGGTGGATATGGGAAATATTTTCCATGAGACCCTGGAGGCATTTTCGAAGAAGCTGGACGCCAGCGACTATACCTGGAAGACGCTGCCCCGGGAGGTGGCGGACGACTGGGTGGAGGAGTGTTTGGCGGCTCTGACGGTGGATTACGGCAATACCGTGCTGAACAGTACGGCCCGGAACCAGTATATGATTCGCAGAATGGCCCGTATCCTGAAGCGGACGGTCTGGGCGCTGGGCGAGCAGATACGAAAAGGTCTGTTTACGCCGGAAAATTACGAGATCTCCTTTTCCAGTGTCTCGGATCTGGAATCGGTCAATCTGGAGCTGTCGCCGGAGGAAAAGCTGAAGCTCCGGGGACGGATCGACCGGGTAGATACCTGCGAGGACGAGGAGCATGTCTATGTGAAGGTGATTGATTATAAATCCGGCAGCACCTCATTTCAGCTGCTGTCCCTGTATCACGGTCTGCAGCTGCAGCTGGTGGTCTATCTGAACGCGGCCATGGAGCTGATGAAGAAGGAGTATCCGGATAAGGAGATTCTTCCGGCGGGCATACTCTATTACCAGATTCAGGATCCGGTGCTGGATACGGAGGGAGAGGAAGCGGATATAACGGCCCGGGTGCTGGAGAAGCTGAAGCCCGGCGGGCTGATCAATCAGGATCCGGAGATTATAAGAAGGCTGGATCAGTCCATGCCGGGCCGCTCCCAGGTTCTGCCTATTTCCTATAATAAGGACGGAACCTTACGGTCCGGTTCCCCCGTGGCCAGTGGAGCACAGTTTGCGGCACTTTCACGTTATGTCAACCGAAAGATCCGGACGATTGGATCCGAAGTGCTGGAGGGACGGATGGACGTGAATCCCTATGAGCTGAAGGGACGGACTGCCTGCGATTACTGCGCCTACAGCGGTGTCTGCGGCCTGGATAGCAAGACGGAAGGGTATCACAGGCGGAGACTGCCTGTTTTTGACGACGGAGAGATCTGGAAACGGATAGAGGAGGAAGAGCTGTGAGCGTCAGGTGGACCGAGGAACAGAAAAAAGTCATAGAAGTAAGAAATAAAAATGTGTTGGTCTCGGCTGCAGCAGGCTCCGGCAAGACGGCGGTCCTGGTAGAGCGGATTCTTTCTCTGGTCTGCGGAGAGGGAGAACAGGAGCAGCCGCTGGACGTGGACCGGCTTCTGGTGGTGACCTTTACCAAGGCGGCTGCGGCAGAAATGCGGGAGCGGGTGGGGCTGGCTCTGGAGAAGCGTCTGGAGGCAGATCCGGAAAATGAGCACCTGCAGAAGCAGCAGACTCTGATCCACAGCGCCCAGATTACGACCATCGACAGCTTCTGTCAGTATGTGATCCGCAATTATTTCCATCAGATTGATCTGGATCCCTCCTTCCGGATCGGCGACGAAGGGGAACTGAAGCTGCTGAAGGGCGATGTGGTAAAGGAGCTTCTGGAGGAATGCTATGGGGAACCGGATCCGGAAAAAAAGGCCCGGTTCACAGAATTTGTGGAAACCTATGCCACGGGAAAAAGCGACGCGGGACTGGAAGCCCTGATTCTGCAGCTCTATGAATTTGCCATGAGCTACCCCTATCCGAAACGCTGGATCAGGGAATGTATGGAACCTTACCGGGCGAAGTCAGAGGCAGAACTGATGGAGAGCCCCTGGCTGAACTTTATGATGAATTATGTAAACCAGACGCTGGCGGATTTGGAAGGGGAACTACAGCGGATGCTGGCCGTCTGCCGTCTGCCGGGCGGGCCGTATATGTATGAGGATGCGCTGCAGGCGGATCTGATACAGGTGCAGGAGCTGAAGGACTGCAAAGGTTATGAGCAGCTTAGGGAGCGGCTTTGTGGGCTTTCTTTCGCGCGACTGTCCACGAAGAAGGATTCGGCAGTGGAGGAGGAGCGAAAAGAGCAGATCAAGGCATTCCGGGACGGTATGAAGAAAAGCCTGAAGGAGCTGAAGGAGAAATATATTTCGGTGCCGCTTGCAGACGTTCTGGAGATAATACAGAGGGCGGCGCCGGCTACGGAGGTGCTGCTGTCCCTGACGGCAGAATTCGCGGATCGCTATCAGGAGAAGAAGCGTCTGAAAAATCTGGCGGATTTTCCAGATCTGGAGCACCTGGCTCTGGAGATTCTGGTGGAGGACGTGAAGACCGATGAAAATGGAAGGCTGCGGCCGGTACCTACGGCTGCGGCGCGGGAGCTGTCCGCCCGGTACGCACAGATTATGATTGACGAATATCAGGACAGTAACCTGATCCAGGAGATTATTCTGAACAGCGTAAGCCGGGGGCAGGGCGTTCCCAATGTGTTCATGGTGGGCGATGTAAAGCAGAGTATCTACCGTTTTCGTCTGGCCAGGCCGGAACTTTTTATGGAAAAATACCATAGCTATCCCAGAAATGACAGGGGATCAGAGATCCGGATCGACCTGCATAAGAACTTCCGGAGCCGGAGAGAGGTGCTGGAGGGTACCAACTACGTTTTTGAAAGGCTTATGACAGAGGCCGTGGGCGGAATTACCTACGACAGCGCGGCGGCGCTGTATCTGGGGGCGGAAATGCCGGATCCGGAGCAGAAAACGGGAAATATGCCGGAATTGCTTTTGCTGGAGAAGAATAAAGAAGCTGTGCCGGAGGCAGAGGATCCGGAACAGAGCGAGCTGACGGAGCGGGAGCTGGAGGCCCATGGGGCTGCAGACTGTATCCGCAGCGTGATGGCGGAGGGAAGCGTCTGGGACGGAAAGACGGAAGCCTTCCGTCCGGTCCGGTACAGCGATATTGTGATTCTGCTTCGCAGCCTGACGGGCTGGGGAGACGTCTACGCCCGGGTGCTGAACGCGGCGGGGATCCCGGCCCATACAGAATCCCGGACCGGATATTTTACTACGATAGAGATTCAGACCCTGTTGAATCTTCTTCGTATCGTGGATAATCCCAGACAGGATATTCCGCTGGCGGCGGTGCTGAAATCCATGATTGGCGGCTTTACGGATGTGGAGCTGGCGAAGATCAAGAGCGCGTATCCGGATGCGAAGTTTCATGAGGCATGTA